>JBHLQC010000043.1:0-10400 GCA_048885185.1 Candidatus Odinarchaeota archaeon
TGCCTTCTCTGAACAAGAAACAGCTTATAAAGAATGACTATGTGTTAATGTAACTTCCATGTTTGATAGGCTTTGAGGTGTCTTGATGGGCATATTTTCCACGTTTCTCAGTTTGCAATGGTATGAACAAGTTGCAATCGGTTTTGTGATTGTCTCTGCTATAATTAGCTTAATCTATGCTGTTTGGCTTCGCCGAGATGTACTCAAATCAGATAAAGGCAGCAAGAAAATGCAGGAGGTCTGGACTGCTATCAAAGAAGGTGCAAATGCCTACCTCCGAAAACAACTCCGATCCATCATTCCCATCATTGTTGCTCTTACATTTGTTCTTTTCTTCTCAGTTTATATTGTCCCTCCCAGCCTTGAAGCTCTTGAAGTCTTCCCACCCAGTGAAGGTTATTCCTACCAACAAGTTCAACTCACCATTGCCATCGGACGAGCAATCGCTTTTATCATGGGTGCTCTTTTCTCCCTCACCGTTGGTCAACTAGGAATGCGAATTGCCATCGAAGCTAACATTCGTGTTGCCTCTGCCTCTGGACGGAGTTACCGAGAATCTCTTAAAATTGCTTACCATGGTGGCACCTTCACGGGTATGCTCACCGATGGCCTTGGTCTTATTGGTGGGACTATGATTTTTATTGCATTTGGAATTTCGGCTCCCGATGCTCTCCTGGGTTTTGGTTTCGGTGGAACACTACTTGCGCTTTTCATGCGTATTGGTGGTGGCATCTACACCAAAGCTGCTGATGTTGGGGCTGATCTTGTTGGCAAAGTCGAAGCCGGTCTTCCGGAAGATGATCCCAGGAACGCGGCAGTTATCGCTGACCTTGTTGGGGACAATGTAGGTGACTGTGCAGGTATGGCTGCTGATATCTTTGAATCGTATGAGGTTACCATCGTCTCAGCACTTATTCTTGGTGTTGCCCTCTATGTTGGCACAGGGCATATCTTCTGGATTATCTTTCCACTAGTTGTTCGAGCCATTGGTGTTATCTCGTCCATTATTGGTACCTTTATGGTTGCTGTGTGGCGGACAGAAAAAGCTGAGAAAGCTATGTTTTATAGCTACGAAGTTAGCAGCGCCTTCACGATTACAGTATCCTGCATATTTGCCTATCTTTACACCGGAGATATCCGCCTTGGTATCCTTGTTGCTATTGGTGTCCTCCTTGCTGTTAGTTTTAATCCCCTCACCAACTATTTTACAAGTCACCGCCATCGCCCCGTTGAAGAAATCGTGGAACAAGCGCACGGTGGACCTGCAACAATTGTACTCAGTGGTATTAGCACTGGATACGAAGCTGCAGTCTGGATTCTCCTAGTCATTGTTGTCACCTTCATTGCTGCGTTCATTATCGCTCCAGAGTATGTGCTCTTTGGTATTGCTCTCATTGGCATCGGTATGTTAAGCCACACAGGGAACAATGTGGCAATGGATAGTTATGGTCCCATAGCTGATAACGCTGGAGGAATCGCTGAGTTAACTGATATGCCTGAAAAATCACGGAAGGTATTAGCTGATCTTGATGCGGTTGGAAATACAACCAAGGCTATTACGAAGAATGTGGCGATTGCCTCAGCTGTAATTGCAGCAAGCGCATTATTCTATAGCTTTGTTGTGGATGTTGGTCGAGCTGCCTTAGCTGCTGGTCTTCCGAATCCCTTAGAGATGGGAATTCGAATCGACAATCCGCTCGTGTTATCGGGGCTGTTAGTAGGTGCGGCTCTGCCATGGCTATTCTCCGCATTAGCCATTCGTGCAGTGAGTCGAGCTTCAACCCAAATTATTGAGGAAGTTCGTGAACAGCTTAAGATTCCAGGAGTAATGGAAGGCAGAGTGAAACCCCATTATGACAGAGTTGTGTCGATTACAACGGCTGCTGCACAGAAAGAACTCATTAGCCTTACAATCCTTGCTGTGATAACCCCACTAGTAATTGGATTATTACTGCAGGTTGAAGCCCTTGGTGGATTCTTAGGTGGGCTTATCGCCTCTGGTTTGCTCCTTGCTGTCTACATGTCTGTTGCAGGGGGGGCATGGGATAATGCAAAGAAATACATCGAAGATGAAGTCTGTGACTTAGAAGTTGGGACTGGGAAGGGATCTGAAAGGCACAAAGCTGCTGTGTGTGGAGATACAATTGGTGATCCACTCAAGGATACAGCTGGGCCTGCTCTCAATCCCATGATTAAAGTCGTAAACTTAGTTAGCTTAATCGCGGCCCCAATTCTAATCACATATCGATTTCTCAATCCAGGATGGCCACCCATTTCACCAATTCTATTGTGGGATATTGCCATTGGAATTGCTGTGTTAATTCTAGTGGCCCTCTTAATTTGGGCGTTCCGTCGGAGCCGCCGGTCTATCCCACCACTTGGGCAGTGGGAAAGTCGAGACTAGTTCAAATGGAGCTCATGAGCTTCTGGAGCTGACTCTCGTCACGCCTCGGCAATTTCTAAATGGAAACAATCATTTAGTGCAAAAATGAATAGTTAGTTTATGGTCGGTCAGCCACGCCTTGTTCAGGGTTTAATATTTGCCGGTGTTATCCTGTTAATTACAGGTTTTACTCTTTTACTCTTACCGTGGATTATTGGAGTCGTGCCTGCCTACATCTTCTTGGGAATCGGTATTATCGCCCTTTTTTTAGCAGGCTGTTTTGCTCGCAGGTGAACTGTAACTTCCTCCCCTTTCCGAATTCATAATTAAAGCTAGATTAAAAAAAGAAAAAAGGGAATCCTAAAAGGAGAGTAATTTAGGATTCTTCTTTCGGTTCTTTTCGCAACCACCAGATTAGGAAGATCGTTCCACCAATGATGCAAGGCACTAGAATCCAGAGAAATGCGATAAACCACGTATATACGAAGTCATTGAATGTCCATGCATTGAAGGTGAGAGTCCACCTTCCGGTGATCCACACAATGATCAGCCAAACCACAGTAACCAAGAATGAAAAGAACCCACTGCCTTCGGTACGTCGTGGGTCGGTTCCACGCTTGGGTGACATACCGTACTCTTTTCGTTCTTCTTCTGGTAGTTTTCTATACCATAGAATGAATATGACTATTACTACCGGAATAAGCCAAATTGCGACAAAGATAAGCTCCCAGATAATCAATGTTATGCAAAACACGAAGAATGTGCCGACAGACCATAGTCCAAGGGTAGGAGGCACGATTCCTAGCGCTTGTGCATCAGCTACAACTTTGAAAAACACGTAAACTGCGACAATAGCTGCTACTGCGAATACTATAATCATGGCTAATGCCATTCTTGTATTTCTTCGTAGAAACTTTCGAAACGCTTGTCCGCTTTTATCTTCATGAGTTTCCATTATTCCAAACTCCTTCAGGAATTTAGTTTGAAGTATGTTCAAAGTCCCGTTACTTATAGTTAATCACTATTCAAGAGAGATATTTTTTCAGGATAATTGGTGGAAAATGCAGTCTATTTTGTCACTGGAGCATTGGCGGATTAGACACCTCTGTTAAAATGAAAACATCGGAGAGGGAATGGTTTTCTAGGGGGGAGAGAGGTGCCAATACTTTTCGTCGCTGCAGTGACCACTCTGTCTAGTTGAATGACCCTACACCCGGTCCATTTAGTTCTAGTTTGTTGGTGACATATAAAGATATACTCCGCGGCAACTTAGTCAGAGTGCTGAATAGTAAAGTTGTGTGTCTAGCGAACCGCACACTTTTAAGCGGGATTTGTAACTAGTCGCCTCACCTAAATTGAGGCAGATTGCAATGGTTGATTTTGCTCTTTCCAAACGTGAACAGGAAATTTTTGACACTGCAATGGATTTTTCCAAGAAGTATGTCGTCCCCTATGCTCGGGAACTTGAAGAAGCTGATGAATTTCCGTGGAAACTTGCCCAGATAGCCTTTGATGCTGGACTCATGAACAGCCATGTTCCCAAAGAATATGGTGGACCTGGGCACTCAATGGTGGATGAAAGCCTCATTGGCGAAGCTATTGGCTACGGAGACGGTGGCGTTGCAACTACCTTCATGGCTAACAACCTAGCTCTCACTCCGCTCCTAATTACTGCTACTCCGGAACAAATGAAGAAGTATATCCAACCTTTCGCTACCGGCAAAGAACCCCAGTTTGCTGCCTTCTGTCTGACCGAACGTGAAGCTGGATCGGATGCTGCAGCTGTTAAGACCCTTGCTACAAAGGATGGTGACGAATGGGTCATCAATGGTCGTAAATGCTTCAGTACCAATGGTCATGTAGCAAAATACCACACGGTGTTCACCACCGTCGATCCCACAAAGGGTTACAAGGGTATGGCCGTTCACATGGTGGACACAGAATTACCTGGAATTGAAGTGACCATGCTTGAAGACAAGTTAGGTCAACGCGCCTCCTTCCAAGCAGAAATCGAATACAAAGATGTCCGCATCCCTGACGACTGTCTTTTCGGTGAAGTTGGCAAAGGGTTCAAGTATGCCATGCAAACCCTCGATCGCACTCGCGCCGGCATCGCAGCACTTGGCGTTGGTATCGCCCAACGGGCTGTCCACGAAGCCGCCATTTTTGCCAATCACCGCAGGCAATTCGGGAAACCCATTGGTGCTTACCAAGGAATCAGCTTCCTAATTGCAGACATGGAAGCCCGAGCCATGCATGCCCGCTGGGCTACACGCTACTCTGCGTGGCTCGTCGATCAAGGCCAACGCAACACCAAAGAGTCCAGCTGCGCCAAGTTCTTCGCCACCGATGCTGCCATGCAAAACACCCTCGACTGCATCCAGATCATGGGCGGCTATGGCTATGCCAAACAATATCCAGCCGAACAAATGATGCGCGGTGCCAAACTCACCCAAATCTATGAAGGCACAAACCAAATCCAACGCCTGGTCGCAGGACAAGCCATTCTCAAAGAAACCCAAGTAACAGAACTAGACACAGGCTTCCGTCTAAGCTATTCTGGCAAAGATTATCCTGATCCTTGGGGTCCCAGGGAAGGTAAAGTTCCTGATTTTTGGAGTAAATCTAAATCTAAAAAATAACCAGCTTCCAATTAAAGAAGCTGTTCACTCACCTTATTGAACTAGATAAAAAAGAGAGTGGAATCGACAAGGAACCAAACCCTGTCGATTCTGTTCATTTAGAGTGATACGAGGTCATTCGGTTTTACGCTTTTTACCTGTTTCACGGACCGGAGCTAGTTGTCCTGCTCCTGCTAATCCTGCAAGTCCCATGATTTCCCCCTTCACGACATCCATGGGAATTGCGAAGACAATGGTGTTACTTTGGTCAAAACTGATGTCTTCTAGACTCGAGAGAGTTCGTAGGTAAAGGGCTTGGCTGCTCATCTGTCGAACAGCGTCTTCAAGATTCTTTGCAGCGACGAGTTCGCCTTCGCTTTTGATGATGACAGCTCGGCGCTCTCGTTCGGCTTCAGCTTGACGGGCAATGACACGCTTCATATCGTCAGGGAGTTCGATGTTTTGGAGGTTAACACTTAGGATGTCGACACCCCATTCTTCCGTTTCTTTATCCACGATAGTTTTGATACGCTCCGCGATTTCATCACGTTGAGCAAGCAGTTCATCGAGCTCGACGTTTCCAATGACATCACGCATTGTCGTTTGTGCATACTGGACAGTACTCAGTTTCACATTGACGATGTTAATGAGACTCTTTGGTGTATTGTTGACTTTCATGAAAACAACAGCGTCAACCATGAGGCTGATGTTATCTCGGGTCATAACCTCTTGCTTCATCACATCGAGCGTCTGAATACGGATGTCTTGTCGAAGGAATCGCTCGATCCACGGCCATTTATAGAAAATGCCCGGACCGACTAGGCGTCTGAACCTGCCAAAGCGGAGTATAATCGCTTCTTGCCATTGTTTGTTCACAGCCACAGTGAACGGAACCATACTGAAGAACAAGATTGCTAGGAATCCAAATAACAATGGAGCAATAAATATTCCAAAGAATCCAAAGAATGGTGTAAGGAGTGACCCTCCAAATACTGCCAGGAATATACAGATTATTCCTATAACGAGGAAAGTCACTAACGGGGCTGGAGAACCCGAATACTCGTACATTTTCTTATGTTCCTTGTCACTTAATGTAGATTCACTCATTTTGGTTCACAACTTGTATTCTCAGAGGGTGTACATTGGGAGACATAGAACCCTAAGTGGAACTAAGGGTTATTGGTTCTGATAAATGTCGTTGGTTTGACTGTAACAACGGTAAATGACCCACGCCAGGTTTCTATATCCCTCTATTATTCAGCAGGGTGAATTCACGCCTTTATACTTACGCTGTAAATTGCTATCAATCGTTGATCGAATCGAGAGCCATTTTTAGATGTTTGAGAGAGACGTTTCCTCCAGAACATACCAAGGCTACTTTCTGGTTTTTGAGTTTTTGTCGAAGTTTGTATGCTGCGGCCAGTGGGGCGGCTCCTGCTCCTTCAACAAGTGTATGAGCTTTTTCAAGCATCCATACCATAGCCTGTAGGATTTCGTCCTCACTCACGAGAATGAAATCATCTAACAGCTTCCATAAAATCGACTGTGGAAGTTTAAAGGCGGTTCCTGTGGCTAGCCCTTCAGCAAATGTCTGGTTAGGTGCTTTGACGAGTTTCTTTTGGTTCCAGGATTTGTAAGCTGCAGGTGATGCACTGGACTGAACAGCGAGGACCTGAATGGATGGGGATAATGCTTTTGCCACGATGCTTGCTCCTGATGCTCCACTTCCACCTCCAACTGGGACGATTATCGTCTGGATTTCAGGTTCTTCCTGTAGAATTTCTAGGGTTATCGTACCTACGCCTGCAATAAGGTGTGGTTCATTCCCTGAGTGGATGTACCGATAGTTATGTTTCTCTGCCAATTGCTCACAATGGACGCGTGATTCATCGAAATTCTTTCCGTGAACGATGATTTCTGCACCCATGGCTTTCATCGCATCTACTTTCCCTGGATTTGCCCCTTCAGGCACTACAACTCTGGCTTTGACTCCAAAGATGCGGGAGGCATAGGCTACCGACTGTCCATGATTTCCAGTTGATGCCGTAATCACTCCTCGTTGTTTTTCCTCCTCTGATAGTTGAGATATGAGGTTAATGCCTCCTCTGACTTTGAAGGCTCCTATTGGTTGGACATTTTCGTGCTTGATGAATACGTGTGCTCCAATGAGCTCATTGATGGCAGGGTAGCTGTAAAATGGAGTGGGTTTCAGATATGGTTTGATTCGTTGTTGGGCACCTAAAACATCGGTCAAACTAGGATTTTGCATCGGCATTGCACCTTTAGTCTGACTCTTCTATTCGGAGTTCTTCTCTTCTTTAAGGTATTGGTAATCAGGGTCAAGTGTTAGGACTTTCTTAAAACACGCGTTAGCCTCTTTTATTCGTTTGAGTTCGAAAAGGATACGCCCCCTCAGGTATAATCCATTGATATGCTCAGGATTAATCTGTAGTAATGTGTCGACGATTTCAAGAGCTGGTTCATATTCCTCTAAATTACGAGCCAAAGTGTTCGCCAGGTTAAATAATGATCTTTCATCGTTAGGGTTCAATGTTGTTGCCTTGCGATACGCTTTTACTGCGTTGGCATGTTGATTGATTAATCCGAGTGCTACACCTTTATCGTACCAGATACGAGCATTCTTTGAATCCAATTTTATGGCTTTATCAAAGGCTTTGATGGCCTCTTCGACCCGATTGATGTTACCCAACAATTCACCCATGTCAATCCACGCATCAAGATAGGTGGGCATAAGCTTGGTTGCACGCTTAAAACAAGCGATTGCGTCATCCCATTGGGCAAGTTGTTCATGTAGAGTGCCTCGGTAGTACCATCCTTTTGCATCACGGGGATTGACTGTGACGGTTTCAATAAGACACTCAAGGGCTTCTTGGTGGAGACCAAGTTCATGTAATACTAATCCACGGTTATACCAGGCATCAGCATAATCCTGCGGATTGGCAGTGAAGACTTGTGTGGCTTGAGTGAAACTGTGAAGGGCATCCTCAAAGCGATTCAGCTCTTTGTAAGCTGCTCCGAGATTATTCCACGCTTCAATATAACTTGGATCTAACTCTGTGGCCTTCTGGTAGCATTCGAGTGCCTCATTAATCCGACCAAGCTGGTCGAGAACAAGTCCCTTATTGAACCAGACTGCTGCGTCGCGTGGTCGCAGTTCTGTGGTAACCGAAAAGGCTTCCAAGGCTTCTTCTAATTTTCCTTGTTCACCTAGTGCAATACCCAAATTAAACCAGTCTTCAGCTGTCAGTTTTGAAGGCGGTCGTTTTTCCTCAGACAAAACAATAACCATCCATAGCTCGCAAACGCACACTTTTAGCTTTAGACCTCTCGCCTTTGGGTCTTCTAGTCCTCAACGAGTTTGGAGGACACGCATCATGAGCTGACCAAGAGGTAGGGATTCATGCCCCGCCCCGATGACAATGAGCTCCCAGCGTTTTGTCAACTCACGAAATGAGGCTCGACCGCTAAACAGATTCATCAAGGTTTCAGTCGAGGCCTTGTAAATCACCTCTGGAGAAGGATAAGAACCGGTTTGCAGCTCCATAGTTCCTTGGCGATGTAATATGATGTGGAACGTTTCACTCTCAGTCTCTAGTTGAAGTACCTTGCCTTGATAAGGACCTACCCACTCACGCACAAACTCGCGGTGTTGAGGTGTATCATTTACTTGTTGTATCATCGATTCAAATAACTGTGAAAGTTGATTCGCCATCATGCTCACCATTCAAGTCACTTCTTTCGTTTTATCCAATCCTGTACAGCCTCAAGTACTGCGGCATTGACATTGTGTGCACTACTGTTCCCTTTTCGTTCCTGAACCTTCGTCAGGAAGTCGTTGTAGAGTTCATGGTTCATTAGCAGAACAATGTGACCCTTCCGGTTGTTCACCATAGCTTTGGAGACGTACTGGTTTTGACGGATTGTTAGAGTTTCGATATCGTTGATTCGTAAGTGTGGATACCCCGGCCATTGACCATCTGAAGCTTTCTTGTATCGTGGCATAATCTACCCTCCTTGAGGTGTTCTCTCCTTTCCTAAGTCGATGGATTGATCTCCTGGAATTTTCGCAAAACCCGGTTGAAATGGCCAATCCACGACATACCGCATGCCTTTCTTCCCTGCTTTGTCTCCACGTCGCCAAGTACCAGCATAGATGCTACTGCCGTAAATCCGAACAAACTCTCCCAATATGAGGAGTGCCGCAGCTTCAACACTGATATTCGCGTCTTTTGCTTTCTGAACCAGTCCCTTACGAACCTCTTCTGGTAATTCCAGTTTCATTACGCATTTCACCTCTGAACCTTCATCTTCTTTCGTTTTGTCTTCGGTTTTTGTTTGGATTTCTTGGCTTTTTGATTTCGAAATGCAAGCCGTTGATACGGAACTCCCCATCGTTCTGTATAGAAACTACCTTCAAGTGGCCATCGGGACGGACCGAGCATCCGTGGTTTTTCTGGAATACCAATACAAAAGGCGGCGATTGGAGTCCAGGTGCGAGGAATCCCTATCTTATCACAGATGAACTCTACGTGGCGTTTATCTACAAAAGGCACGGCTTGGTAAGCACATGCATAGCCCATTGAGTGTGCAACCAACCACATGCTCAAGACTCCCATCGCTACGACGACGCTACCGCACAATTCATTGGGATACATCGCTGTGCTGTCATGCCAAGTTTCCGAGGCGCAACAAACAATGACTGCATCCGCTTTCTCAGGGTAGCGGAACAAGGACCCATCTCGCATCTCCTCATAAGTTGAGGGGCGATTCGCATCTGGTAAGTACCATAAGCGTCCTTGGGTCGCCTCGTACGGAAAATTCCCAAAGACATACCGGGCGGCTTCCTGACTGATATCTGCGATAATTCGTTTCATCTCCTGATCGTCTCGAATGACCACATACCGCCACATCTGCATATTTTCAGGTGATGGAGCATATCGAGCTGCATCCAGTATCAATTCTAAATCCTCATCTGGTAGTCGTTCACCGGTCATGTGGCGAATGCTTCGACGCATCCGAATCAACTCGACCAACTGATTCGTTGCTATTGATTTACCTCGTGATTCAACTTTCTCTGATGCAATTGACTTTGATTTCGATTCAGTCATCATTGATCACTCTCTAGTTCTTCTACTCGGATAAGGTGCTTCTGCTATTAAACGGTAGCTCCGCTCACAAGAGTGACAATTCCGCACAAAGTGAAAGAGGAATAGAGTGCACTATATCGAACGGATATGCATAACCAGATCTTCAAGTTTGGCAATTACTGAAGCAACTGTGTCGGGAGGTAGATCTGATGGACTTGATTTTAACAGCGCAATTAATTCCTTGAACACGCTGGCTGCTTTCGCACGGCTACTCAGATTATTCATCGC
>JBHLQC010000044.1:0-10292 GCA_048885185.1 Candidatus Odinarchaeota archaeon
GATAATCATAATTAGTGCGAGAATGCCAACTACGACAACAAGAAAATCTGCTGCGACAGGAAAACTGAAAAACATAATCCACCAGACGATTTCCTGAGCTACAACTACAATTGAAGCACCAATGAAGGAGTCTCTCAAAGTGACTATTTCTCCCCCCATAATTCGGCCAGAGAAAAATATCGCGAGTGTCAGAGCAAAAAATCTGATAAGAAAAGCTGCGATGGTTCCTGCCACGAAGAAAAGAATTGGTGCAATTTGCATTACCTAATCTCCTCACAATCTAATAGTAAAATCATAGGATGCTGGTTACCCAAAAAACTTCTCTTCCTTGTGTTTGCTATTAATTTGCATTCTCTTGGCTCAACCTTTTTTTAATTTTACTTATCGAATTGTGTGAGTTAGGTTTAAAGGGGCTAGACTTGGTCTGTGACATAGATTGTTGGGCGATGGTCGTATGCCAAATTTTCTAGATTTATTCCTCAATGAACTGCAGGAAAAACGAGAGGTTTTCCGTCGGAGGCTAACCGGTGAAGAGTCCACCGAGTTAGATGGAATTCTGAAGGCTGAGTTTCAAAAGGAATGGCGGAAGCTTCCTGACGCCCAAAAGCAAGACCTTCGTGTTATCGCTGTGGATAGTGGGCGTTCAACACGAGAGTATGCTCCGGGGGCTTTCATGTATATCTGTCGGGCTAGCGCGTACACCTCTTGGGGGAAATCACATCGCAAAGTGACTTCTAATGCACATATGATTGCCTCTCCTCGTGAACAACTCGTTGACCTTGTGAGCTTACGATCCGAACACATTGAACATCAAGTCGCTCTTGAGGCTGTCCAATCCGCATCAGATGTCGATTTAGTACTTTTGGATGGCTCCTTGTATGGACGAATTACCCATGTGCCAATTGCATTCAACTATGTTGGAGAGCGTGAGCTCTATCTACGCTATATGCAGACCTTTATTCAACTTCTCGAGGAGTGTCGAAAACGGAAAATCTTGATACTAGGAATTAGTAAAGATTCGGTAGCCCGTCATCTTACTCGGCTCCTCCTTGATTCGGTAAGGGACAAAGTTTTGCATGATTTGGAAAAAGTACTGTCTTCTGAAGATTTCAGTCAGGTTGCCCAATCGCTAGAGGTTGAGAAAAAGCCAGCTATAGCCGCTATCCGATTTCTTCGAGAATTACCCTTGAGTGAAAGCCAACACGAGCTGATTTGGGATCTGCTTTATGAGCTTCGCCGACCGCGACCAGATTTTGCGCTTATTCATGCTTGGGGAGAAACAGCGGGATACACAACTCCGATTGAACCCTACCCGGACGTTCCCTTGTTCAAATACGAGTCCAAGAATCCCGCGGATTATGTTCGACGCCGTTTTGCTAATGTTTATGCTGATTATCAGAGTGATGAGGATTTTGAAAAATGGGCAGTACCCGTGATGAAAGATACTTTCCAGCTTCCTACATTTGTAACTGTTTGCGCAAAACTTGCGCATAATGATACACCTATGCGCATAGATATGCCTGCCTTTAATGTTGGATTACCAACACGCCTTTCACAGGTGTCAGCATCACGAATGCTTGATCCACCACCTAGTCGTGTGCAAACAATCTTAGAGACACTTCTTGGAGAGTATGGTGGTCCAGAGTTGTATAATGTATTCTTGGTGCACGCCGATCGAGAAGCACGATTACCTCTAAAGGATGTAACAACACTTTATGAACCTCTAGTTGAAAAGGAATTGAAAATATCGTTAATTCCCAGACGTAGAGAAAGGAGGTTAAGACATGGCTAAAGGACAAAACGAAGAACCCGTCGGATTCATTGTCGAAGAAGCCCATGCTACAGAATTTCTGTTTGCTAGTGATCGAAAACGGTATCCACCCAAGTTTGAATATCTCACAGTTAATTCGGAAGAGCTCGTGGATGGAGTTCTAAAACCAGTTGAGGTCCTCGCCCAAGTAGAAAGAATTACTTCGCAAAGCCTTGCCCTTCGACGTAATTTAGATATAGAGGCAATTTATCGCATCAAAGATGCTGGCATTGATGATGTTAAGACCTGGGGAATTGCTCGTGTCCTAGGTTTCCTGGCGCCCTCCAAGAAAGGACATCCTCCCCAGATACTATTGCCTCGACGAGCGGTAACTCCCGGGAATCCCATCTACATTGCCCCTGACCATCTTTTGGCGAAATTCTACGAATACCCACAAGATGCCAGTGTTTATGTTGGAAATCTCATCTCCCGTCCACAAATTCCTGTTCATCTTCGCATAAATGGCTTCAGACGGCATGTTGCAATTCTTGCACAAACTGGGGCAGGTAAGAGCTATCTCACGGGTGTGCTAATTGAAGAACTCATGGAGCGTGGAGCTACTGTCATCATTATTGACCCACACGCAGACTATGTCTTTCTTAGCCAGACAGAGAAGGGTGATAAACACAGGTTCTCAAATCGTGTAACAGTGTTTCAAAATCCAGAAAGTACAGGGCGTTATAGCAAGAAAGATATTGGTCTCGTCGAACCATACACGGTACGTTTGGCTGATCTAGATTTTGAAGAATTATGTTCAATTTGTGGAATTGGTGGTCAGTACACTAACATTCGAGCAGGTCTAACCACGGCTCTTCAACAGCTAAAGGATCGGGATGTTGTCTACCTTACTGAAGACATTGAAAATGAATTACACGCAGTAGCGAATATCGAAGGGTTGGATAAATCCATTAAATTGGGTGCTCTTAATGCAGTAAAATATATCAAGCGCCTAAGACGGCTCCGAGTGTTTTCCCGGAGTGGTGTACCCATTACCAACATCATCAAACCATATCATGCGTCCGTCATTGATCTTTCAGGGTTAGGAAATCTTAGTACTGACTACATCGTTAGCCGTTTGTTAAAAGATACATTTGATGCTGTTGCGTCTGGTGATTTTCCCTATCCGGTTTTTGCTGTTGTCGAAGAAGCCCACACTTTTGTACCCCCTGAAATTCGAACCTATTCTGAAACCATTATCCGGCGTATTGCCCAAGAGGGTCGAAAGTTTGGAGTATTTTTACTCCTTATTAGCCAACGACCAGGACGAATTCACCCTGATAGTCTAAGCCAATGTAACAGCCAAATCGTTTTAAAAATCACAAATCCGCGTGATCAAACTGCAATCGAACAATCGTCAGAACGGTTAAGCGCGGATCTCATCAACGACCTACCTGGATTAAACGTCGGTGAAGCCGTATGCGTGGGTGATATTACACGTACTCCCGTGATGATTAAGGTTCGACCACGAATAACACGAGAAGGTGGAGCCGACATTGATGTGGTTTCACGACTCAAAAAAGCCCGAAAAGCTGCAGGTATAGACCAAAGACTTGCTGAAGAAAAACAGCAAGAAAAGAAACTCAAAGGAGCATTCTCTGAGGTTTGATCATACGTGCCAATCACTATCCTCCACACATCCGACTCTCACTTGGACATCCCAGCCGTTAAATTTCAAGCTCGACGCTATGAGCGAAAAAAAGATTTCATGAACTCGTTCGACACCGTAATTGAGTACGCGCTAGAAAAGAAACCGGACCTCTTTCTCCATTCCGGTGATCTCTTTGATGGTCTAAACCCACGAAATCCTGTTCGGGCTCGTGTGATGGACGCCTTCCGCAAACTCCACGAAAAGAACATCCCCATTTACATTATTAGCGGAAACCATGATGTCCCTCGGGCCCGACGCCATGGAGTAGCTCCCCTCCTGGAATACGCTAGAACCGGCTTTGTCACTTTCTTTCAAGACTGGGAAACCATACAATCTAAAACTATCGAACTAAAAAACCTGGAAATCGAGATCTCAGGCATCTCGTTTAATCCCACCCTATTACCCTCTGAAGATCCACTTAGCCAGTTATCGATTCCAGGAAAAGGTGATGTAAACCTCCTTCTTGCTCACTATAACGTGGAGGGGCTTCGTGGAACATACCCTCATGAACCCGATATTATGCTCAAATCAATTCCGAAAAGCCTCACGTATCTTGCTGCAGGACATAATCACGAATTCCAGAAACAAAAAGTGGGCAACACAACTATTTGTACCCCCGGTAGCACTGAACATGTTACCTTTGCAGAAGAAGGGCAAAAGAAAGGCTTCGTCTGGCTCGAATTAGACGGCGATGGTGTTCAGAATTTAAAATTCGTTCCTATTGACACACGCCCAATGCAAACTATTGAAATGACAATCCCCAAAGACGCAAACATCAACCAAATGCTCATCAAAGAAATTACTCGTCTGCGAAACCCACAACTTATTCTTCGATTTCGCTTGAAAGGCATGATGACCATTAAATCTGCAGAGAAATACCGTCGCGCTGAAGTTGTACGCCATGGATTTGCCAAATGTTTCTCCACAGAAATCATTGACGAATTAGAATACGTTAGTCCTGAACCTGACCTTCTAGCACCTGAATCGGAACTCAAACCACCAATCACTGAATACCAAGATTATCTTAATGCCCGAATAAAACAGGAGAAGGACTCAGAAAAGAAGAAACAGTTACAACAGGCTTTAGAACGAGGTCTCGGGCTCCTCGAAGAATTGGGAGGCTGGTAGGGAAATGGTCGTTCTCCGTCAACTCGAAACCCGGGATTTCAAACATCTAGATGTTGACATGACCTTCCCCCACGGTATTCTAGCCATTAGTGGACCCAATGAATCTGGTAAATCATCCATCTTTGAAGCGATCCTCTTTGCTTTCTTCGGAAAAACCCACAAAGCACCTTTGGGGCAGAAGGATCGCCTGATCAACTATGATGCAGAGCAGCTTTATGTCCGCCTTAATTTCGAAATAGAAAACACCCACTACCGGATTACCCGAACAATTCACCGAAAACGACCCAGCACTGCTCAACTTCATAAACTCTCTCCATCAGGTCAAGCCTCCTTACTAGCTACTGGTGTCAAAAATGTAGATCAGGAAGTCAATAGTCTTCTCAATGGAATTGACTTGAGTGATTTACTCGCCAGTAACATTGTACTCCAGAAAGACCTAGATCGCTTAGCTCAAATGGCTAAGATGGATCGACGCCACGTTATCAATGCTATGATGGGACGAGAATGCTTTACACGTGTTGACGATAAGCTCACAAACGAATTACGACCCCTAAGGAAAGCGATAGAGCCAGAACGCCAAGCACTCGAACAATTACACCGTCGCAAAGAAGACTTCCTTGAGCACACCAAAGAATATGAAACCAAACAGAAAGCTTTGGCCCAAATCGAAAAACAGCTCAAGCAAACAAGTCAGGTTTTCGCTCAGACCGAGAAGAGTTACAACGCGGTGAAGGCGTTCAAAACGGTCAAAGATGAACAAGAAAATTTACAACAACAAATTCAATTCCGAAAAGAAACCCAAAAGCGACTGAAGAAACAACTGGGAAGCCTTGGAAAACTCAAGTCCCAACAAAAGAAACTCCTCACTCAACAGAAACAAACGGACTATCTCACAAAAGACGAAAAGAACTTCAAAACCCTACTAACCATCACAGAAAAACTAAGAACAACCACTGACGAACAACAAATGACGACAGAAAACATCGACCGGTTGAAGGGCCAAGTCGATGAGCTAGCCCCTCTAAAAGATGTCGCCACTGAGTATGAGCAAGTTAAGGCAAAACGTTTAGACGCAGAGACTAATCAACGACGCCTCTTTTCACCATGGCTCTATATTCCTTCAATTGGCCTTTTGTCAGCAGGACTTAGTGCGATTTTCTTCAATATCATAATCGGCACTGTTTTCCTCCTTGCATCTCTTCCCTTCTTGGGCTATTTAGCTAAAACATACATTTCCTACAGTCGAGTAGGACCACAACTTGATGAACTAAGAAAGCGTGAAGAAGAACTCAATGAGCAAATGGTTCAATATCACGCGAAACTAACTTATGAAGACCAACTCCAAGAACACATCGACCGAAATAAAGTACTCACAGATCAAATTTCAAAATTATCTGAACAAGTTCACGAACAACTTGGTACTCTCTCTGCACCTGTTTTGGAAGGAATTAGTATACCTGAGAAATCTAATACATCTGCTCTTCAAAACACCGTAAAAGAAACCGAGCAGAGATTTATGGAACTCAAAGCCAGTCAAAAGACAATAACTGACCAACTGCAAAGCATCGAAGAGCAATTAGCAGAAATCGAAGCTGTTGAGGACGATCTTACCCAAACTGAAACAGACATCAGTACACTACTGGAACAGCTTACGGCCCTCACATTCCCAGAGCTTCCAGAAGAAATCGGAGAATATTCAGAGAAACTATATGAAGACTTGGACAGGCAAATCAGAACAATCGGCGAAGAAAAGGCAACTTTACAAGCAAATCGAAAAAACACCAAAGACCGTCTTGATGAGTTATCTGCTCTTCTGAAACAAAATGAAGGAATTGTGGAAGAGTTCACGAAAAAAGAACGCGAGGTTACAAAACTAAACGACAATATCAAAGTCGGACAACTTACGATTGAATTAATCCGCGAAGTGGCCGAACGTGGTCGTGAACAAGTCCGTCCGAGAGTAGTTTACGTCATGGAACGGTTATTGGCAGCCATTACGGATGGAAAATATCGGTTTCCCAAACTTTCCGAGGACTACAGTCTCAAGGTGTATTCAGCTGAAGCGGGAGAATACGTAGGTGCTAATCTCTACAGTGGTGGTACCGAAGATCAATTTCTCCTAGCGCTTCGATTGGGTTTTGCCATCGCACTTCTTCCCCAAGGTCGGGGTGCAACACCTCAGTTTCTTCTTCTTGACGAGCCATTTGGCGGCTCTGATATTCAACGCCGTGATAACATCATTCGCCTCCTCCAAGATGAATTATCAAAGACCTTCCAACAAATTATCGTGGTTAGCCATCAGTCCGCTGTATTATCGGCGTCTGAACATCAGTTCCGGATGGTCAATGGACGACTTATCCATTCGGAGTAGGAGTTGCCTTTATTTGACCCAAAAGTAGATAATTCCATGTTGGTATGCTATTCACGGGCATTGATGCCGGGGACTTACTATGAAGCCTAAAGAGAAGGTTATTAATCGGTGGAAAAAGGCATTCCCCCTGGCAGATTTTCAACCTGCTCTTGAGGCCCCAAATCAAGAAGCCGAGAAACTAGCCCAGCAGTTTTGCCCAACTTTATATTCTGATCTAAGCCTCATCAAAGCCGAACAGGCTGATCTCGCAAAGAATGTAGGGGTTGGTGAAGAAACCCGTGGATTCCTTGCCTCCTTAAGAGATCGTGTTAGCAGTCGGGATTTTGCAGGGGCTGTGGACAGTCTCTTTTTGTTCTGCTTGGGTGAATTTCCAACGGACCTGACAGGGGCAAAATTAGCAATTCTCGGAGTTGACCTTCCCGAAAGTGAAATTCCTTGGGATAAAGAAATGCATCGAGTACTCAATGAAATTCGAGATAGACTCCACTCGGAATACTCCGGTGACTCACGTGAGTATATTCGTTCTCTCTTCAAAACCATCTTTCCTTTCGACGAAACTCCAACTTGCGTTATGAAATACCGTGTTAGTAAGGATCCTGCTGATAATAGTATCTATTGTATCCAATATTTTGCCTATTGGCCCATCCAATTGTTCCCACGACATCTTTACGATTATGAACCCATCTATGTAATTGTCCGCAAAGAAGGGAAGGAATTTCACCCACTGGTCATCATTTTTAATGCTGATTCAGGCGCCCAACCACTGCTTAAAGGAAAAAGACCTGGGCATATGATTCGCACGTTTCTTAATTGGGATAGCAAAGATCTTCAAATCACACCAGATCAATTCAATCCAATGGCAGATTATATGACCGAAGCGTTTGGAGGGAGCTACTACTATCAAGAAATCCCTGAAAACCGGCAAGTAAGCCATATCGAGAAACTTCAATGTGGAGATCACCTCATAGGCTTGCATGTTCCAACACGATGGCACGCCTATGAGTTGTGTACGCCTGAGGTTCGCCGAGATAAAACCCCGTTACACTGTAAGCTCCATCCGCTAAAGACCCAAGATTTACTTCACATTGAATGGAATGTTCGTAATCCCTTCCAAGCGCCTTTTCTTTACCCGAATATCGGAAAGAAAAATGCGTTGATGCATTTCCCGTTGGATGCCGCTACTATCTGGCAAAATAAGACCTATCGTCGATGGAGCGACTATGCAATGGTCGAATACCATATCAAGCAAGGTCGCCCCTCACAAACTGTATCAAACATGTACGCGTACCAAGTCGGACTGTTCATTGACCTTTTCTCAGAAATCTCTGGAGAAGGAATGGGATTAAGCATGTGGCCGTTGATCGAAGCACGCGAACGGGAAATTGAAAGCACCATGTCATTTCTTCAACGATTACGCCGTCCCAAAGACTAACTCATCGCTTGGATATATCAGCATAGTATGCTAAACCATTATGCTTAAAACCAGAAACAAAACTGAACCAGGTGGAGAACCATGTTAAGCCTTTTTCAACGATCAACCAGTCAGCCGGGTCCAGAGATTGCTCCGGGTCGACAACGGCTATGGTGGGCGCTTGTTGTCACACTCATCGTGATTTTCTTTGTTTGGGGAACCTTCTCAGATTATCCCTTTAACCTTGTTTTATGGGCTTTATCAGTGGTATGTCTCGCGATTTTTATTTCCCTAATATATCGAGAAATGCGTCCTCCCCATAAAATTGAGTTCACAGAAGTCCGTCGATTGATTGTGTGTGACACGTGTGGGGTGGAAACAGAAGGACCCTTTGAATCGGGAGATCACGTGTTTCGTGAAGTAGGTCCTTGTCCCCGTTGCGACGGGCAACTGTACTTGAAGGCAATCTATGGCATTGAGGGGAAAACTCCACTCAAACGCCAACAACCTCTTACTGAAATAACAGCTCCAGAAGATGAGAAATAATCCAAAGACGGATAGTTACTTGTTTCCCATTATCTTTCGGATATTCTTGCAAAAAATGTGTTCTAAATCCTCAGAACTGACTTTTAATCGTTGAAAGATACTTAGTTGTTTTTCCAAGATGTCATAGCGGAAACCCCGAGGAAACATGGAACTATCAGTACCAAAGACGATACGTTTTGGACCTCCTGCCTCAAGGGCGCGTTTCATAACACCTTCTAGGTCGGAGGGATATGGGATATAACGCATCCATACATTGGACCCAGATGTGTCAACATAAACGTTATCGGTTTGGTAGAACAGCAAGAGGGTTTCTCGAAACATCCCCGCACCTAAGTGGGCAATTCCAAATTTCACGTCGGGGAAATCGCGGGCAACGGGTTGTAAGTCAAGAGGATTTCCATAGCGTAAATCTACACCTGCTCCAATTGAAATCCCAAAATGGTGGAGAACAGGCACTTTCAGTTCATCGGCAATCTGGTAGATTTGGTATGCTTCTTTATCGTAGGTGTGAAATCCGTTAAGCACTGGATAAAGCTTGAAACCATGAAAACCGAGTTCTTTAATGGCATAACGCGCTTGTTCTTCAGCATCTGGAAGAAGCGGGTTGATATTAGCGTAACCATAAAACCGGTCGGGAAACCGTTTGAGTGCATCAGTGAACTCGTTCCAAGATTCAGGACCCACCATCATTCCAATTCGAGAAATACTGTTCTTGTCTAGTTCTGTCACCCATTTTTGTGCAAAATCTTCATCTGGCGAAGGAACATCGACTGAAGTCATATCTGTTCTGGTGCGAATACGATGTTGAATTGCTTCGGTCCTTACCTGCCACGACTTGAAGGTAGCAGCGGAGAGATAATGAGAATGACTATCGATAATCTCCATTCCAAATTTCGTGTGGAACAGTGGCGATTTTTTTGAAGATTTTGTCAAGAGAATCATCCTCTACTGGTGACAGAATCTGTTTCTTTATGAATCTGATGCAGTTTCAGTGGTATTGTGAAGTTTGACTGAAATGGTGTTATCCGTGTTTTGTAGGACGCAGGTTTAAAAGGATGTTATAAGCTCGAATCAATAGCAACCTGCGGTTCATGGAGTAGTGGATCAGATTGGACGTATCCCAGCCGGATTCAAAAACTGGAAACGGTCGTGAACAATCAGTCAGTATTGTGAGTGGCGAACAAACATTAGAAGGGATTCTCGTTCTTGCTCAAAAGGAAAAACAACCCGGCCTCGTTCTTTGCCATCCTCATCCGCTCTATGGTGGTTCAATGGATGATAGTCGGATACTAGCTATCAGTAAAGCAGCTGCTGCCAAAGGACTGAATACTCTTCGCTTTAATTTTCGAGGTGTAGGAAGAAGTCAAGGGCAATTTGG
>JBHLQC010000045.1:0-10205 GCA_048885185.1 Candidatus Odinarchaeota archaeon
TAATCGATAATGATGTTGAATTTCTGCCATCATTTTTGGAAGTGGTTTGATTAAGTAATCATAGAAGAACTCTCGGGCCTTGGGAGTCGGTGCAATGCCTTTAGGACATTCTGCAAGGAGAAGTATTTCTCCCTCATCCTGCACCGCGTTTTTAGTTAGCTCTAATCCTCGTTGCGCATTGTACAGGCTTTCGTCTTGAGGAGATCCACCTGGCGTGACAATGATGTAATCTGTGGTAGCAACAGCAAAAGATGCTGTATCATCTATGACTTGGATCCCCTGGCGGGTTACTTCTTCCATATCTCCACTTGCTGACCATAAAATGTAAGGTCCACTAGTTACCATGGCAAGAAGGAACACTGGACGCTCTTTTAGAATCATATTTGCAGCTTCCAACATGTCCTCAGCTACTGGATTCGTTCGACGGGTTGAATCAGGATGAAAGGGATGTCGACCAAAAGTGGATTCACGTTCCAAAGCTAAACTATGATTGGCTTCAATCGCTGCAAAATCGCAAAATCCGGGAAGGAAATTCTTTAGGACATTCGAATATCCTGCAAAATAGTGGTTCTTCATATCCGCGGCAACCACAAACGCATCAAGATCTAATACTTCCTGATTGATACACACTTCAGTTCCCCGGGTTGTGGTCCCGATCAGTTTACAAGGAGATTCGATAGCATCGTGAACGAGCACCCGATAGGGATCTAACCTGTTGCTTTTACAACTCTGATGAATCGCTTGGATAATTTCCTGATTTCGCGCACTATGTGGTTCATGAGAGCCAGTTGTGATAATGAAGGTGAGCTCCTTTGCAGGTTGAAGAAGGCGCGTTAGCTCATCAACGATGATTTCGTGTGGTTCAGCCCGGGTTCCATCTTCAATCAGAACGCCAACTCGACGACCAGCGATGGTTTCATGAAGTGTCACATCAATAGGTGTTTCAAGTGCTTGCCGAAGGGTTCCAGCGATATCCTTGGTGGCTTGTTGTTTTCGTGGTTGTATTACTTCACCGATGTTTCGCTCAGGAATTTCAAGTTTGACTTGACCTTGCCCGTAACGAAGTTGGATGTCCACCATGATTCTTCATGCGTCAAGTGTGCTTAGTCGTGAAAAAACCTTTGCCTCTTCTAAAGCCTGATAGGCTTCAGTATGAATTGGGAAGAGCTGATCATAGATGTGGGCAGGTTCTTTTTTGGGTGAATATTGGTTTCCAATGGCTACCATTGCTTCGGAAGCTTTTCTAACATTCTGATAAATTCCGCTTCCCACTGCTGCAAGAATCGCTGCTCCCAGTGCTGTAGCCTCTTCTACTTTACTGCGTTGAACTGTGAGCTTAGTCACATCGGCTTGAATCTGATTCCAAACTTTGCTTCGTGTTGCTCCACCCGTTAGTCGTAATTCTTTGAGTGGGACACCAAGTTCATGCATGATTTCTAAATTCTGCCGGACTTCGAAGGAGGTTCCTTCCATTATTGCCCGAATTACATCTGACTTAGTGTGGCCCAGGGCGAGACCAATAATTACACCACGGGCGTCTGGATTCCAATGAGGTGCACCCGCACCTACAAAATGAGGTAGCAAAAGAATCCCGCGTGCTCCCGGAGGAGATTGCTCCGCCTGTTCATTCATCAAATCATATGCATCAGAACCTAGGAGTTGAGCTAGACTCTTCTCTTCCTGACTGAATTGGTCACGGAACCAACGGTAAATTATTCCACTAGTGAAAATACTTGCCTCAATAACCCACTTATTAGGAACTGCATGGCAACTGCAAAGTAAACGGTGCTTAGAATCGAACCGTGGTTGTTCTTCATAGGCTAAAATGAATGTTCCCGTCCCTACTGTCGCTTTGACACGTCCGGATTTAACAACACCGACGCCAACCGCTCCACATTGTTGATCCCCACCTCCAACCACAACAGGTAATCCTTCAGGGAGACCCGTTGCTTTTGCTGCACGCTTTGAGATTTCTCCTGCTTGCGTACCCGAAGGGTACGCTTTGGGGAGTTTTTCCTTTGGAATCCCAAGACTATCACACATTAGTTTGGACCATTCCATGGGACGAACAGCGAAAAGCATCGTTCTAGATGCATTACTATAATCCGTGGCAAAGATATCAGTCAACCGATGTAAAATGAAATCATGGACAAGAAGGAATTTTGTGGCATCATGGAAAACTTGTGGTTTCTCGTCTTTGAACCAAAGAATTTTCGGAGCAGAAAAATAGGGGTCAATAGTTAAACCCGTCTCGCTATACACAGTGTCTAGACCCAGCTCTGTTTTGATAGTCTGACATTGTTGGGTAGTTCTACGATCTTGCCAAACGAGAGCATTATGGAGTGGTATTCCCGTTTCATCAACTGGTACAATTGTCTCCCGCTGATTGGTAATACTTACCGCCACAATTTCGTTGATTCGCTTGCCAATCTCTTTAAGACTAGCCTGGGTTGTACTGCAGGTAGTTTTCCACCAATCTTCTGCATTTTGTTCAACCCATGCTGGCTGAGGAAAAAGGGAGGAATATTCTTGGTGTGTTTGAATAATGAGTTTTCCGTTACTGGTATCAAACACGGCTGTTCGCGTACCGCCTGTTCCCACATCGATTGCCACAACTAATTGGGATTTCGCCATTGAGTTCTCCTCGCGTCTAACAAGTCTGTTGATAGTTAAAACTTGTATCCACGTGGAAAAACCCACAGTCTTTTGTCTTTACAGGTCTTGTGATATCCTGACTAATGAGGGCTACCCATGGTAGACGAAAAAATTCTGCAAGCTGCACAAATGATTTCCAAATCTGCTTCCACTGTAGCCTTAACTGGTGCAGGTGTGTCAACCAAAAGCGGGATTCCGGATTTCCGTGGACCTGACGGACTCTGGACGAAGGTTGATCCTGTGAAATTTGCGAGTATCAATGGTTTTCTTAGTGATCCAAGAGGGTGGTGGGAGATGGCTCTTGAAATGGCTCCGACGATTATGAGTGCAAAGCCCAATCCCTCTCATACGATGTTGGCAAAATTAGAAAAAATGGGTCTCTTGGACTGTCTCATCACACAGAATGTCGATGGTTTACATCAAAGGGCGGGGAGCAAAAACGTACTGGAGGTTCATGGCAGTCTCTTCAGTGCCACATGTACAGTCTGCCATATACAAGTCGATCGCAAGTATCTTGAAAACGCAATGAAAAAACGTCAGATTCCTGTCATGTGTCCGACTTGTGGTGGCTTACTCAAGTTAGACACTGTATTTTTCGGCGAAGCTTTACCTCAGAACGCATTAGGCGCTGCAGTGGAGGCTGTAAGAAATTGCGAATTATTGCTGGCGGTTGGCTCATATCTTGTTGTGTATCCCGTTGCAACACTTCCCACAATTGCCACACAAAGTGGAGCTAATTTCATTATCATAAACCAGGAACCAACACCACTTGATCAAGTGGCTGATCTGGTGTTCCATGCCGAAGCAGGTGAAACATTAACTCAGATTGTGAACGCCATTAAAACACCATAGCGAATGTCAGATTTTTGTTTAAGCTCAAATCTAACGGGTTTTTATTCAAAGAGTAACTAACAGACGCTAGTTATTGATAGATTACTGGAGAGTAGAAGCTATGAAACAGGTTATTGATGAAAAAGAGGGTCGACGTGCGTTTCCACCCTTTCCCCTTGCATTAGTTACCATTCCCGGATCACCTCCAAATATCATTACTGCAGCACTAATCCATGTATTCTCGTTTGATCCATTTTTGATTGGAATTGGAATCGCTCCCAGCCGTTATAGCTATGAGCTTCTGAAGGTTGCGACAGATTTCGTAGTTAATCTTCCTACAAAGGAAATACTTGATCAGGTGATGTTTTGTGGCACCAAATCGGGGAGAGATGTGAATAAATTTGAGAAAACACGGCTCACCGATATTTCCGCTCAAGAAGTTGAAGCCCCGTTAATTGATGAATGTCCCGTAAATTTTGAATGTGAAAAAACCCAGACTTTGGAGACAGGGGACCATTATTGGTTCATCGGAGAAGTCAAGGTCATTCATATGGATGTTAATTTCAGGCGTGAAAATACGTTATGCTACTGGGCTGGTGAATTTCGGCTACCTGGCCCTCTCATTCGTCGTCGATAATATTCATTAGTACGATTTAATGCCGAACACGATAAAGTGCTTCGTGATTTGCATATTGCATCTCTCGGGGGACATCCTCACTTCCCGGTACTACTGGTAGGAGACTGATTCGGTTTCGGTGGCGTTCTTTAAGTGAGTCAGGTATCTTGCCATCAAATGGATGAGTAAAGGGAAGCATGAAGCGATAATCTTTCCCTAATATCCCGGCGATTCGCGTAAGCATACGCTTTGATTTACCACCGTGTTTAAACCTGTAATAGGCAAGATAAAGGAAGCCACCAATCAATTTGATGAGTTGGCGATGTATCCAAGTATCTTGGACATCTTCGAGCCAAGCATCTCGCCAGTGAAGAAGATTGTGATCCCAACATTCGATGAAAATTTCCCATTGAAGTTCACTCAATCGACGAAGATTCAGAGTTTTTTCTTTTCGTAGAGCACAATCTTCCAAGGATACAAAGAACAAGGGAACAAAAAAGGTCTTGAATCGACGCATTCGGTGTACAAGATCGAGGGTAAGGAGTACATCCTCCTCGTTTTCCTTAGGTAAGCCAGTCACTAAAGTACAAAGGGGTAACCAGTTTGCATCATTGAGAATGCCATACGCTTCACAAACGATTTCAGGCCATTGACTCACATCATAAGGCAAGGCTTTCCCACGCATGTGCTCTTGCATAAGTCGAGGACTACCCGTTTCAACTCCCACCTCCACGGTAACCACAGGGTTGCCTCGATACTTGTATCGAGATTTCTCACCAATAGTATCAGTGATTTCTTGCACCATTTTCGGTTCAATAATGGCTGGAGCTAGTGATGCATGGGCTGTTTGAACAACTTTGACACCTTGTTCAGCTACAACCGCCTTATACAGGTTAACTACTGCTTTTCGATTCGGGAGAAATCGTTCTTTCGAACCATAAAGAAAGACGTCATCAGTATTCAGAAGAATCATATCAGCGCCGCAACTAAGGTTCGCCCGCACCTCCTTCAGTATCTTCTCAATTGAAAAAGTACGCCGATACTTCATTGTGGGTGAACAGAATTGGCAACCTCGACCACATCCTCGTGAAATCTCGACAGCTCCATAAATTGCGCCATTCCGAATAGCAGGGATTTCATCATCGTCCGGTCTTTCTGCTCTGACTATAGGAGGGAGTGGTTCGCCTCGAATTGCCTTCTCAAATAATTTTGGTGCAGCCCGTTCTGATTCACCCATAACAATGCAATCAAACCCAAATTCCTCCCGGAGCTTCGGGTTCTGCAGTTGCCAAGATCCCGCCCCACCCAGAATCCTTGGGGTTCTATACTTCTTTAGTGCCAAATCTTGCATTAACCGGCGAAATTCTAAACCCGTTGCTGCAACGCTGCCAAGCCCTGTAAGAGAGGTATATGTCAAGCTCACGTAAGCCATTCCTAAGGGGTCCATACTGGAGACGCCCACAACTTTGGTTTTGGGTCCCATTACATGCTTGAGTTGGCGGGGATGAACAGTAATAATATCCTCTTCATCAAATCCGCTTTCTAAAAGTGTCGCTTCGATTTTTCTAAGACCATACGGGGCAAAGGGTGCAGAATGGTCAGGGTTTGGTGGGTCTGGCTTATACATGCGCCTAAGCGCCGTTTTTGGAAAAAGTCGTCCTGGGAAGCCACCCGCAAATGCCATGAAAGGATCTGCATCCCAACCGGCCATTTCAGCAACTGAAGCTGTTAGGACAACTTGTTTTCCACCGTTTCGACCCATCATTGATTCCTCAAAGTCTCATTCTGTCGTGTCTTGAATAATTGTGTTCGTTCTTTCCTCTGTGCCAATGGTATCTTGGCATGAATAGGGGCTATTTAGCTTTTTGCCCCTTGTTGCCTCTCAAGTTCTTCAAACATATAAGTTTGACCTGTTTTTTTGTCGCCCTTTTTAAGGTAAATTATTGTGTTGCGGCTGTCATCGTAGCATCTTTGATGCGGACAAAGGGAATGAAGGTTGGTGTATCGACTTCCCACCATCGAATCTGGCGTGGCGATTTACCTACGGCCTCAATGTTTGCAAACATTCGAAGGATGTTATCTGAGATGCGGAGCTTCTGAATGGATTGACCAATCTCACCATTTTCGATTAGAAACATACCATCCCGAGGAATTGTTGAAAACGAGCCTTCAAGCCGGCTCGTATATCGCAGATACCAATTCGAAGTAACATAGATCGTAGGACGGTTGGGTTCGAGTAATTCATCGAATGAAGCATTACCCGGTTTAAACACAAGATTCGAAGCAGCCGGAACAAACAATTTTGATCCAATCCCAAATCGTGCAATTGAGCAATTGCCTGTGCTTTTCGTTTGCTTCATCTTCGCTGTCGAAGTGTTATGGATGGTGCCTTGAAAGATTCCCTTCTGAAAGATGGGTGATTTTTGGGTTGGGGTCCCTTCAACATCAAAAGGCGCGCTACCTAACCCATTCGGTATCCTTCCGTCATCCCACACACTCAATGAATCAGGACCTAATTTCTCTCCTATCTTATCTTTGAGCGGACTCATGCCCATCATCAATAACAACGGGTTTGCGGTTCCCGCTAAGGAACCTAAAATCGAGGCTGCAACCGTGGGATGCAAGACTAAATCGTAAACCCCTGCCTTCCCCTGTTTACCTCCGACTGCTTTTAAGGCGATTTCTCCTGATTCTTGACCGGCTTGAACAATGTCTTTTTCTGCAGTACTAACCGTTCGTCCAACTGCCAGACCTTGTCCTGAACTTTCAGGATCGACAAAACTTCGTAAGGTCATACGATACGCTGATTCCGGATAGTCACCGCTAAATCCCTTTGTCGTTTCGACCAAATTGTAGGTTTCACTGAAAAAGAACGAACCTGCAGTACGTCTTGCTCCGGCCTCTTGAGCAGCGTTCAATGCTGCAGTAACCACATCAGGTGCTTGACTCGGAAAATCACGAATCCGTTTGTCATAAAGCTTGTCGACTTTTGTGGGCGGTTTCAAGTCTTCCTGTAATCCCGAGTAAAGAGGTGTCGGTTGAAGACTCTGCACCAATTTTATTAAACGATTGATTTCTTCATTAATCAACTTTGGAGTCGGACTGAAAATTTCAGTCGTACCAACCTTGCCATCTATAGCAACAAAAACATCGAATACTGTGTAGTTCCACTGTTTGAAAATATCAATTTCTGAATTACTAATTCGAATTTGATGCTCCAACACATCACGTGCCTGAACCACTGCATCTCCCTTGGTAGAGGCAACCTTCAAGGCATGGTCAACTAAATCCTGAACTTCTTTTTGCTCCATCATGTCGGAACACCTCCAACACGTATTGCACGGAGTCGCATCGCATCTGGACCCGCATGCCACACAGGAATCCCTTGACCTGGATCTGATTTGCCACAGATTGCTTGTTCTGCAGTAAATCCCTTTGAGCACGCATCTACTGCATCAAATAATCCACGAGAGGTCAACTCTAGCACTGGGCGTCGGACAAACTCATCAGTAATTTCACCATCTCGGATGAGCCGGGCATATGATCCAACATATTTTGATTGATATCGGCGGTCGTCAATATTCCATTCTGTGAATGATTTCATGTATATTCCAAATTTGATATCTTCAACTAATTCGTCTTTTGAGTGATCTCCAGGCGCGATATACGTATTGGCCATACGGGGAATGGGTTCACGATTGTAGTTTGTCGCTCGTGAAGATCCATTGGATTTTACGCCAGCTCGTCCTGCGGAGAGACGATCGTGAAACATTTCATTGGCGATACCCTCTTTGATTAAATATCGGGGTCGAGCTTTTACCCCTTCATCGTCATACAGATAGAATCCACCGCTCTTGGGGATTGTTGGATCGTCAATTACGGTTACAGCAGGTGATCCGACACGGGTGGTTCCAACATCGATGTCCATCCAGAAAGATTCGCCAGCATTCATGCCTTCGCGTCCTTGTATACGATCAGCTTCGGAGGGGTGTCCGCAATTTTCGTGGGAGATGATGCCGGCAACTTCAGGTCCAACGATAAAATCAACGGGGTTATCAAAAGTCATGGCTTTGGCCTTATCTGCAACAGTTTTCGCATCTTGGGCTTCATCAACAAAGGATTGGATGAACTGTGGGTTGGCGAACCATTCCCAACCACCAGTTGCACCCCGCATAATCCATCTCTGTTCTACATCCTTAGCACCTTTGGCTGTAAGCATCGCAAGGTATCGGCCGAGACTATAATCGGACTCGACTTGGGTTCCCTCATTGTTGGCGATGAGCTTTTTACTCGTCTCTAGTGCAAGGATAACGAGACGAAACGGTAGAGTATCACTGTTGAAGGTACTTGTGAGGGTTTTGTCAATTTCAAAAATACGGTTGAGTTTTGTCTCGGAAGAGACATCCGCGAACGGAATTTTCACAGGTACTTCCCATCGGGTTTGGACTGCGGATTCTTCTGAGAGTACGAGTGGAGTTTTTCGTTTTGAGGCTTGAGCTAGACGGATAGCTGTTTTGACAGCTCGTTCAATCTCTTCTTTTTTGAGCATAGCTGTCGAAACAAATCCTATACCACCATTGGCAAGCGCTCGAATACCAATTCCAGCAGTTTCGGTTGTACCTGCGGAGATAATCTCACCGTTTCGAGTGGAATAGCTTTCTACTACCGATTGGACATATCGCAGTTCGATGTAGTCGGCTCCTTGGGCGTCACCAAATTGGACGCCTTGTTGAACTAGGTCATGAAACGTCATAGAATCAAACAAAATGGGACGGTGTTGCCATAAAAAGCGAACTCATCCACAGAGTTTTTCATGGGGAACGCGAGATTGTAATTTTAACCGTTCACAGCTATTTTTCCCAGAAGAATTTGCCCTTCTCGTAGATGACAGAGTCACCTGCAAGGATTTTTCCTTCGTCTTTCATGGATTTGATGATGTCAACGTGAACCGCACTCTCGTTGGTACCCTTACATTCAGGATAAGCCATCCCTAAGGCACAATGAATGGTGTCACCGATTTTTTCATCAAAGAGCATATTCAGCGTATATCGTTTAATTCCGCGATTGGTACCAATCGCCATTTCACCAAGATACTTGGCTCCTTCATCAACTTCGAGTAAGGCATCAAGAGCCTTTTGTCCGCGTTCCGCTGAGTGCTTCACGACTTTTCCATCTTTGAATTCGAGATGGACACCTTGGATTTCGGTGCCTGCAAAGAGGAATGGAATATCAAAGTAGATCTGCCCTTCAACGGACTTTTCCACTGGACTGATGAAGACTTCACCACTTGGCATATTATTGGTTCCTTCTGCGGCAACCCAAAGCCGTTCTTTGGTAGAGGCCTTCAAATCAGTATCTTTCCCAATGAATCGGATAGTATCACTTGCTTGAAGTTTGTCACGGAGTTTTCGCATTAGCTTAGCTTCTTTCTCCCAGTCTAGTAACACTGCTCCATAAACGAAGTCCTGGTATTCACTCAAACTCATTTTCGCTTCTTGGGCAAGTGCCTGATTTGGATGAATTGTACCACACCAGCGTTTCTTTAGAACCTCGTCTGAAATGGGCTTCGTCACCTTGGAACGACGCATTAACCGTTTGGGATCAACTCCTGCTAAGGCGCGAGTATTCAATGGTGAACTAAGGCTGATGATCACGTCAGAGGCTTTGATGGCTTCCATTTGAGGTTTGGGAAACAAGTCTAATGCCCCATTACTTGCCGCATCCATATAACCACGGGAAAGTTCGGAAGAACCCATCAACGTTAAAGTTGAAGCACCCTTTGCCGCAATCAACTTGACCATTTCCACTGCTAAATCGTGGGCGTCAATATCAGCAAACAAAATAACCATATCACCTGCTTTGACTTTCACCGAGTAATCAACTAAAATCCGAGCATGTTTAACAATTCGTGAATCAACCATACAGGATAACCTCACATGATATTCGTCTCAAGGATGAGGTGTTTTCTTTTATGGGTTTGCATTGAGGTTAAATAAGCTCCACTATTCTCGAGTGAGTTATGAATTTCATATCTTTGCGGTCCGGAAGGCTTTTGAATAACAACTTTTCAATTCAAGTCACTTCAGGGTAACAATATGGAATT
>JBHLQC010000046.1:0-9990 GCA_048885185.1 Candidatus Odinarchaeota archaeon
GCCTCACAGGGTTTCCGAACCTTATCAAAAATGACGAATAATCAATGAGCCAAAGGCTGAAATAATACTGAAGGGCAACTCCTATCCCAAAGTCTGAGGCGTAACGAATATGCAGTCTGCTTTCATTGAAGATATCGGACGAGCGATTTACTAACCAGAAACTGCAGATAACTGTAATGCGCAATGTTCGAATTCTTGATATCCATTTTATTTTCTAACTGGTTCACGCTGTCTTAAACACAGTAATTTCAGCCTGTCAAAAGCCCTTTATGGAAAAACAAGTCATAGACTTGGTACTTGATGATCCACTTTCTCCATAGCATTTGGAGGCAACTTTATGGATATCAAACCCTTCACACGAAAAGAAAAAGTCATCGTCTTCTTTGCCTGTGCTCTCGGATGGGCACATGACGCCATTGGGCTCACTTTGATTACATTCTTAGTTGGTCCAATCGGTGCTGAATTTGGTCTTGGTCCTCAACCTGAAGTGTACCTAGGCTTCATTATGTCAGCACAATACATTGCTACCGTTCCTGGCGCATTCCTCTTCGGAGCGTTAGCCGACAAATACGGGCGTAAAAACATACTTCTTGCCTCAATTGCCTGGGATGCCCTTCTTACAGCTGTCTCGGCCTTTGCACCAAATTACTTTGTTTTCGCGGTATTACGCATTATCTCTGGCATGGGTGTTTCATGGGGAATTGCCTTCGCGCTCCTTGGTGAAGTCTATTCACCTAAACGCCGTGCAATGTGGGGCGGATTTGTCCACGCTACATTCATTATCGGCTACTTGGGGTCAGCGATTTCAGTTCTTCTTCTACGACCTACTCTTTCAGTTCTATTCCCAGTTATTTGGTGGCGATATCTCTTTCTCATAGCATTGATACCAATTCCGTTTATCATCTGGCTCTACTTCGCACTCCCAGAATCACGGCTTTGGGAAAAATATCGCGAATTGGAATCACCCGATAAAATGCCATTAGGTGTACAACTGAAAGAAATTATTCAGAAAGGCTATCTAAAACTTCTAGTGATTGCAACACTTGTATTCTGGGCTGCCGAATTCGCTTACCATGCCTTTGTTGATTGGGGTCCTTGGTTCCTGGGAATGGGAGGTATCGGTCTACCAGGTGATACACCGGATCTCATTGTAATGGGAATTGCCATTATTCTGATATTCGTCTTTCCACTTGTTGGATTATTAGGAGACATTATCGGTCGACGAAGAGCTTACATGGTCCCTGCCATTCTTGGTCTAATTGGTACAATTGTATTTGCTATTGCAATACTAGTTATCTTTCCAACTCCTCTCATTCTAACCATTGTTGGTCTGGTCATTCTTGCATTGGGCTTTAGTTCACATGGTCTCTTTGGTGTCTGGTCAAGTGAACTCTTTCCAACGCGGGCCCGCGCGGCAGCGAATTCATTAATCTTCAGTATAGCTCGTGGCTTCTCCTTAGGTGCTATAGTCGTGGGTGTACTAACAACCTTCACCGTTCTTACTTTAGGACAAGCAATGTTGGTTGGGGCATTAGGATTCCTCCTAATGGTCATCTTACCCTGGCTCCTACCTGAGACCAAGGGCAAAGAGTTAAAGCCAGATTAGGAATGGCTCTTAACGTAGGTAGGTGAGGTGTTCAATGCCTCAAACAGATGCTGGAAAAGCAGTAGCGGAAGTGCTGAAAGGAGAAAATATCTCCTACGTGTTCTCACTCCCAGGTGGGGAAATCCTCCCAATTTACGATGCCCTCGTAGCTGAGGGTATTGAAATAATTACGACGCGACATGAACAAGCTGCAGGGAATGCCGCAGATGGTTGGGCTCGGGTCACTCGGACACCCGGTGTCTGTCTTGTGCCTATGGGTCCAGGGATTGTCAATGCGGTACCTGCCCTTGCTCAAGCTTTCCAAATGGGCAGCCCAGTAGTTGCTATTACATCAAGTATCGCCCACAAACTGGCAGACATGGATGCTTTTGAAGATCTAGATTTGAAAGCCCTCATATCATCAGTGACCAAATGGACTCGACGCTGCGTCTTTCCCCAGCGAATAGGTGAGTATCTACAGAAAGCCTTCAATACTGCACTCACAGGCCGAATGGCGCCTGTGCTTTTAGACATACCAAAGGATATCATCTCAACCCCCGTGGAAGACGAAGCTATTAGACCACTTAAACCAGCGCAATATCGACCTATGGGTAAGCTCCTAGGAGATCCAGCTCAAGTCAAACGGGCAGTTCAACTACTGGCGAAAGCTGAACGTCCTGTCATTATCGCTGGGAGTGGTGTATACTGGTCACAAGCTTGCAACGAACTCGTAAAATTTGCAGAGTTTTTCTCAATACCTGTCGCAGCTGAATACCTGGGAACCGGCTGTTTTCCACAGAATCACCCGCTCTCCATTGGAAATGCAATTGCCAATCCTTTCACTAATCAAGCCGATGTGATACTCGTCGTTGGCGCCCGATTAGACGAATTCTTAGGATTTGGACGAGATCCCTCCTTCTATGCTGAAGACGCGAAATTCATCCATGTGGACATAGTCCCTGATGTAATTGGGAAAAATCGATCTGTTGAAGTGGGGATTGTTGGGGATGCTGGTGCGGTACTCTCTCAGATGCTAGACACTGCGAAAAAAATCGCGAAAAAACGTGCAGCCGGAAATTTCGCAAAGCAATCCCGTGCAACCTGGTTACAACTGATGGACGTTCTAGAAAAAGACGCTGATTCCGATGAAATTCCTATTAGACCTCAACGGCTAATGAAGGAAATACGTGAATTTGCTTCACCTGAGAGCCTCTTTGTTCTTGATGGCGGTGACACAACAGCTTGGGCCTACGTTTATCTCCGTGCCAATTATCCCGGACAAATCATCGGGTCACAAGGACCACTTGGTCATTTAGGCGCGGGACTTCCCATCACGATTGCTGCAAAACTAGCCCGTCCTGAGAAACCAGTGTTTCTCATTTCAGGTGACGGGAGTTTTCTCTTTAATATCAGCGAATTAGATACTGCGGTTCGCTATGATGTTCCCCTAGTGGCCATTGTGAATAATGATTGTGCCTGGGGATTAGTCTACCATACTCGGCTCCTCAAAACCAGATCTGAAGAGAAAGCCTCGTGCGGCACTTTTCTAAATGAACATGCGCGTCTTGACAAAGTCGCAGAAGGGCTGGGTGCTAGTGGTGAACTCGTTACTAAACCCGCTGAAATTCAACCGGCACTCAAACGAGCCGTTGACGCTGGACGACCCTATGTCCTAGATGTCAGAGTTTCTAGGAAATATATGACTCTACTCTCTCAAATCTTTACAACGAAACGCGATTACTAATCGGAAGCTTTGCGTGTCAATCCGACCTTCTGAAGGAGTACAATTAGCTCCTCGGCACGTTTTTGCCGTAACTGTTCGGGAGTCTGATTAGCGTATTCGTATATGCCCTTCCCCGTTTTAATCCCCAAGTCACCTTTGAGGGCTTTTTCCTCAAGCCATTTTGGAAGGGTGTACTTGTCATCCTCCAATGCCCACGCTAAGTATTTTGCCGCCATAACGAGTACATCCAACCCGATGTAGTCGAGATTTCCGAAGGGCCCATATAACAGGAAGATTAAACCCAGGTGCTCTTTCCAGGCGCGATCAATTTCAACATGTGATGTAATTCCTTCATCGATGAGTTTAGCGGCTTCAGTCAAAATAGCGCCAGCTAGACGATTGACAATGAAGCCTGGGGTATCATTGCAGGTTACCGTCCGTTTCCCACATTTCTGTTCAAGGAATGTTCTGGTTTGTTCGATGACGGTTTCTGAGGTTTTGGGGGCTCGAATCACTTCAACGAGTGGGAGTACAAAGGGCGGATTCATCCAGTGAGTTCCCACTAATTGGTGAGGTGTTTTAATGGCTTCAGCGATATCTCCCACGCGAATCACAGAGGTTGTAGAGGTGAGAATAGCGTCCTTAGGACATTTCGTTTCTGTTTTCGTGAATATTTCGCGTTTCAAGTCTAATCGTTCAGGAACTGCTTCAAGGACGAGATCTGCATCTTTTACAGCGGCATTAAATTTAGGTTCAGGAGTAATCCGGGATAAAATAAGTGGAATACTTTCTTTCTGAATGATCTTGTGGTTCATGAGGAGAAGGAGGTTGGCATTGATCTGCTCCTTTGCATGATCCAAGACTTGTTGGTCAATATCATAGAGTGTAACTTCACATCCAGCTTGCGCAAAGACTTGAGCTATACCATGTCCCATAGCGCCTGCTCCTAGGACTGTAGTTTTGGTAATTTCCTTCATTTCGCTAAGCTCCATTAAAATACTGAAAATATCTCTTTCCTTGCTTGCACGTACTCAATGAAATGTTTCACAATCTCAGAAACTGAATTGTATCGTAAACTCCATCCAACTTCTTCAATATCCCGATAGAGATTCTCTTGACCCTGCTGCACTAAAAGTGTAGTGAGAAACGACCAGGTTTGGGCCACGCGTTCAGCATGCGGATCTGGCTTAAACTTGACTTTTGCACCAGGGATGACATTTTCCACTTCTGCGATTAAATCTTGAATGGGAATCGGAACGCCCCCAGTGATGTAGACGCGTTTAGTGAGTTTAGGTGCTTTCCAAAGGGCAACCAGGAAATCTGCTGCATCTTCAATGTAAGTAATTGGCAAGATGGAACTCTTGGGAATATCGATAACACCGGTCTTTCCTAAGGCGACGTTTTCAATGAAACTAGAATAGGTCACGGTAGCACCAGCACCACGGCGTCCCGGACCAATAACGACAGCAAACCTGACTCCTCTAAAATCAAAACCATGACGCGTATAATAATACGAACCCAACATTTCTCCGAAGGCTTTACTAACGCCATAGAAGCTTCCTGGATCTCGATAGCTTGTTTCATGAAATGGGAATTGTGTTTGGGCTCCAAAGACTGCCAGACTGCTAAGAAAAACAAGTCTTTGAACCTGCATAATCCGTGAAGCTTCAAGAACGTTAAACGTTCCGGCAATGTTACAGGAATATGCACTACCTATTTGACGTTCAGCTTCGACGGATAATCGGGCGGCAGTATGAAAAACATGTCTGATCTTGTACTTCTTCAGGGCTCTAACAACATCACTCCATACACCAACATCGCCTTCAACTACTGTGACTTTATCGGCTATTTCACTAATCCGCGCCAAATTGGGTTTTGCATCAAGTAATATGACTTGATATCCCTCAGAAACTAGACGCTGGGTAAGATGTGATCCGATGAACCCCGTTCCGCCAGTAATCAAAATAGGGTCATTCTTAGATGGCTGGTCTGGCATAGAAGCTAACCTCGCACACTGTCGGCGGCTTTCTTGTTAAATACATTGTTACTGCTATCCTGAGTTTTTTTTATTCACATCAAATTAAGATAATTAGAAACTGTGGAATAAAATGTGAAGACAAAATCCTCTTTAATTACCAACCGGCTTCGAATAGTATATCAACGACGAAAACACTTGGTCACAACCACCACTTATCTCCCGTGAACATAGAATGACAAAAACACCATCAAACTATGATTTGCATTTACACACCGAATTCAGTCCAGACTCTTCGACATCACTTGATGCTTATGCTCAATGTGCAAACAAACTTGCTATCCATATTGGGTTTCTCGATCATTTCGAACTCGCATTTCTTGACCGAAAAGACTACTTGACTCCTAACCATTTCCCGCGTTTACTTGAAGAGTATGATCGAGTTCATTCCCAGTATCCTTACACATCTCTCGGGTTAGAAGTCGATTATTACACTGATCTAGCTCCTCAGCTTGCTGAGTTCTGTGACGATTTCAAGAACGACTTTGACTATTTCATTGGAGTCGTCCACACAGTAAATCGGTTGGCACTGACAATCGTTGAAGAAATGGAGAAGCTCGTAAAGACGATCGGTCTTCGTGAAATTCTAGAACGTTACTTCGATGAAGTGGACTCTGCGATCAGGTCACAACTTTTCTCCGGAATTGCTCATATCGATGGAGTAATGCGCTTCTTACCGCTTTTTCCAAGTAGTTCAAAAGTAACTTCACTCTGGAAACAGCGGACAAAGGAATTGGGATTACTTTGTCAAGAGCAGGGTATCCTCATTGAAGTAAATTTACGCGGGTTAAACCACCCTTGGGGTCGAATGCACCCAGATCCTCAGCTAATTGATGAACTTATCCTAGCTGGAGCGAAGTTTTTCGTTGGGTCAGACAGCCACAGCCTCAAGGATTTCGAAAACACAGCACCGAAACTTTGTCAATTGAATGCGTACTTGGCAGAAAAGCACGCCTTACAACTCCCTGAGTCTATATAGCGTTCTGTTCTACACGCCGAGGAATAATTCTAACAAAATGATAGCTACAGCCGTAGCCACTCCTGCTCCAAGTGTCTGAAGACCATAGAACCATGGATTTTGTTCAGAGACCCGCCCAAGAAAGATTCCCAATAAGAAGAGCATCAAAAATCCAACGACCCCAGAAATCCATACAGCGATGTCCCATAATAAGGGTATACCTATGACAATTAGAATGAACGGTGTAAGCAGAATCAATCCCGCTAAAAATGGTGCAAACCCGTCTACAATTGATGAGATGATGATTGCAAACCGTGATGCTTTTTGAACGAGGGTTTGGTCTAATTTTCGTAGCATAGCACGTTCCATTTCTTTGAATTCGCGTTCTCTTTCTGCTTTTTCAGCTAGATAAGTGCCGGCCAATCCAGAAAACATCATGGCTAGGCATGCACCGATTCCTGCTGTCACAATGGCCCTTGCTTCATGATGAAGGGCAAAATGTGATGCTAAAATAATCCCCATGATGGTTAAGGTTCCATCAAAGGCGTTCATCGCGAAATATCGTCGCGCAATAGGTCCAAGGTTCGAAATTGCGGCTAATTGTTCTATTTCTTCAATCCGCGACATTGTGTTGGACAACTTCCAATATTCATCATTAGAATATTACCCGAAAAGCATTGCGAACCAACTTAATTCCTTCGCACACCTTTATTTTTTCGATAAGTACTCTGTCTTCGATAGACTTTTCTTGATGATACGAAAAGGAAGACATATCTCTGCTAAGGAGCGTCATGAATGGAGTCTCAAACTGGAAAAATAATTTTTGGTAAAGGCGAACTAGAGGGTCACCGGTTTCATCTCCGTAAGGACCCTAAAGGTGGGACAATCGTTGTCGATGCATCACGTTTGCTTTTCTTAAACGAAACTGGTTATGATTATGCAATTGCTGCGGTGGAAGGAAAATCTGAGGATGAGGTCATTACTTTCATCCGTGAGAAATATCGGGGCGCTAAACCTGATGCGATCCGGAGGGATTACAATGAATTAAAGGATAAAATTTTATCTTTCATTGCTGAGCCCGATGTTTCTCCCATTGAAACATTTGATTTTGGCGAAGTTGAGCCTTTCTCACATAAACCTTCTGCCCCTTACCGGGTTGACCTTGCACTTACCTACCGTTGTAATAATGTGTGTTCGCATTGCTATGTACCTCCTAAACGTCGCAGCTGGGATGCTTCAAAAGAACTAGAAACCAGTAAGTGGAAGCGGATTCTTGATGCTCTCCTCGGTGTTGCTGTTCCTCATGTTACTTTCACAGGTGGTGAACCGACCCTTCGTGATGATCTTGTCGAACTTGTTCAATACGCTGAAGAAATCGGTATTATAGCAGGACTTGTCACCAATGGACGGCGCCTGACACAGAACCTAGTTGATGATTTGGTCAAGGCTGGGATAGATTATGTGCAAATCACTTTGGAATCACATCTTCCTGAGATTCACGACCAAATGGTTGGTGTACAAGGAGCCTGGAAAGAAACCGTTGCAGGGCTGAAGCGCTTCATCGCTACCGATATCTATACCATCACCAACACGACCCTCACACAACTAAACCGACCCACAATCACAGATACTGTCGCATTCCTAGCAAAATTAGGTCAGAAGCCATTTGCCATGAACGGTCTTATCTATTCAGGTAGCGGACGCGATGTAGCAGATAAACAAGCCATTCCTGAAGAAGAACTGGATGAAATCATCACCGACATCCTCGCCGAAGCTAGTGAACACGACATGCGACTCATCTGGTACTCACCCACGATGTATTGTCACTTCGATCCAACTGAATATGGACTGGGTCCACGACGCTGCAGCGCAGCTTACTCAAGCCTTGCAATCGAACCTAATGCTGACGTCCTTCCCTGTCAAAGCTACTTCGAACCCCTAGGAAACATACTCAAAGATTCTTGGGATACGATTTGGAACCATCCAACAGCAAAGGCACTTCGAGGACATAAAAAACTGGCAGAAGAATGCCTTTCATGTGAGCTCCTCAAAGCTTGTGGTGGAGGTTGCCCACTCTTCACCGAATATAAGGAAGTCTGTTGTCACCATAACGTAGGGTGATAATTGCAACTCGAATTCCCCTTCTACTCTTAACATAAGATGGGAGGCACACCAAGTGCAACCCTATACATCCACATTTCTCAAAGAACAAGCCCAACGAACCGAACCTACACGACAATTTTTCTATAAACATATCAGTTGGAACGACTCGCCAATTTGTATCGATATTGGTTGTGGAACTGGGGTTATCACTCCAGAATTTACCAACGAAGCCCCAGGCGTAAATGCAATCGGTTTAGACATTGATCCAAGTTTACTATCAAAGGCTGTTCGAAAACAACCACAAAAAAGCGCTCTTCATTTCTTACTAGCGGATGCGACAGCCCTTCCACTCCGGCAATCAATCGCCAGCTTCTGCCTGAGCCATTTCACCATGATGTGGATTAAAAACCGGATACAGGCACTCAAGGAAATTCGTTATGTCCTACGTCCAAAGGGAGTTTTCGCTTCCATAGAACCCGATTACACGGAACGAATTGAACTTTTAGAAGGTCGAACCGAACCTCTACCTAATGCGTCCTATCCCATAATTGAAGCCTTACAGAAATTAGATGCTGACCCATATACTGGATCCCATTTATCTTCAGAACTGGAAAAACTCGGATTTCAAAACATCCGTTCAGGCGTTCTTTCATGGCAGTTTGATGCGGATGCGATGAAAGCTGAGATTACGGGTGAAGCTGCATTACTGGAAGAACTAGGCTTTCAATGGGCTGTACCAAAGTTCATCTATACGCCCATTTGGTGGATAATTGCCACATCTGAAAAAAGCTAGAATTTTGCAAAAGGATGAAGAGGAGGAGAAATATCTGATTTTACGGATTCCCCCCCTTAAGGGGCTAAGCCAAGAAGTGCGAGGAGAATGAGCCCATAGGCAACAAAGATGACGCCAATAGCGATTGAGATCACAACGATCAGCAATCCAACTACAATTGCGCCTAGAATTTCGGTATCAAAGAATTTCATAATCAACCAGATGTAGACAAAAAGCACAATCAACCAGGGAATTGAAATAATGAGGAGTACGCCGGGTAGTCCTAGGGGGAGTAGGAGTGGTTCGATGAAATATTGAATGAAGTAGAGTAGAATGAAGTTGATGATATTCCCGATGAGGGTAATCAGTAGTGCATCGGTTAACTGGGCATTTTTTCCCCAGACAATCCGACCGATTATCCAGAGAATGAACGAGGTTACTAGCCATATCACGAGAAATGAGAGTCCAAGAATAATCAATTCAGCAAATTGCATTGTGAAAATATCACCCTGGAGTGTGATGTATCCTGCTTCTAATTTTCTACCTTTATAATTCTGTCAGTCAAGAGTATAGATGAGGTTAGGGCAGTGGGACGAAGAAGATGTAGTAGAATGCAATAGTCATGACCTCGACAGCTGAAAACATAACGAGTGCTAGCATTACTAGGGCTGTTGCACCAAAACATCCGAAGTCATAGAATTTGATGATAATCATAATTAGTGCGAGAATGCCAACTACGACAACAAGAAAATCTGCTGCGACAGGAAAAATGAAAAACATAATCCACCAGACAATTTCCTGAGCTACAACTACA
>JBHLQC010000047.1:0-9793 GCA_048885185.1 Candidatus Odinarchaeota archaeon
TCTTAGAGGATCTGGAAATAACCAAAACATTCGTCGAAGGCCACCTAGCAATGCCGGTTATCGTGTTAAAACGACCTCAGTGGGACAAGTTTCCAGGAGCTGTATACACCGTAGCAGCAGAATCGCTCCTTCCGAATGGTCGATTCATCCAAAATGGAACGACCCATATGCTCGGGGAGAACTTCGCCCGTGCCTATAATGTGAAGTATGTCGATGAAAATGAACAAGAACAGTATGCTAACCAGACCTGTTTTGGTCCCGGAATTAGCCGCATGTACGGCGCCATGATCATCATGCATGGAGATAATGACGGACTAATTCTTCCCTTCGTCTTAGCCCCAGTGCAGGTGGTCATAATTCCCATTCCGAAAAAGGGTTCAAAGAAAGTAGTCATCGAACGTTGTCGAGAACTTGAAACCCAACTACGAAAGGCTGGATTACGCGTATACTTTGATAACACTGAACGACGTCCAGGTGAAAAGTACTATCACTGGGAAATGCGTGGTGTGCCACTCCGACTAGAAATTGGCAATCGCGAAGTCAAGGAAAACACCGTAACCATCTTCCGCCGAGATATCCGAACCCGCGAAACAGTGTCAGATAAGAAGCTAGTGAAGAAAGTGAAGGAAACCGGTAAGGCTGTTTCTGAAGAACTTCGCAAACGTGCCCAAGCACTTTTCGATGGAGCAATTCAAGACGCTAATTCCTTTGAAGAGATATGCGAAATTATGGAATCACAAAAAATAGCGCGAATCAACTTCTGTACGCTCGAAATGGAAGGACTAGCTTGTGCAGAGAAAATCAAAGATGCAACAGGTGCTGATATCCGTGGAACCAAACTTGGTGAACAAGAAAAACCTTGGGGATCATGCCCACTATGTGATAAACCAGGAACTGTCGTGGTATATGTCGGAAAGCAGTACTAGCTAAGAGCAACAGTTGTTTCGATTGACACCAAATCATGAATGCCGAGAGTTGAGTGCAATCCACTGGCGCATTTCCGGATATTTCCCAGGCAAATTACGGTCAATATATGTGAAGACAGTGATGAGTAGATCTCGATCAAATTCTGGACCAAACGCCACATCCTGTATTCCATCGTCACCATAGAAGTAAATATTCTCACTGGGTTTGACGGTAATACTCGCCTCAGTGCCGTCAATATAATAGTCCTTCCATCGGGTGAAGAGGGCTTCAAAAAAGCCTAAGTCGAGAGGTCGATTAATGGTGATATTTGCATAGCCGGAGGCAGTGACTTCGATCTCAAGATTGCCGAGGAATATGGTGTCGCCTTGAACGAGTGGGTGGACTGGTGCCAACAGCGATAGCAATGCCTCTTTACAAGCTTGTTTAGTAGTCACGCCCGATATCCCATTGTATCATGATTTCAATGGTATTTGACTATTCCGTTTCACTTCAAAACGCATGAAAGAATTTCATGAAAACGGAAAACGTTCCGCTTATTCTTTTAAGTCGGGTGGATTAGCCTGAAGAAGTTCGTAGGCGAGTTCCGTGGCGATGCGGATTAATTCTCGGCATTTCGACTCCCAGAGGTTTAGTTCCCGATATTTTCTCCTACCTTCATCACTTGAGATATCAAGATCCAGTATATCACGACATCGGATATTTCCAAAGCGTGAAGCAAACAAGTTCACCATGGTCTGTCCAAACTGATATGGAGAACTGTCTTGTGGTGTTTCCGAAACTTGGGATCGTCCAAAACGAAGTCCTAATCCCATGACTGCTCCACTGAGAGCTCCACAGACTTCTCCATGGCGACTAATACCTGCTCCAAAACCCGTTGCTATACGGGGTATGATTTCACTAGTTATGTTCTGACCCTCACTAAGAGCTAGCAGGACAGCTTCTGAACAAAGGAATCCCTTTTCTGCATATTGTATTGCTCGATTAACAGTTTCCTTCTTTGAAAGCACTTCTCAGACCTCATTAGATGCCATATTCGACTTGCCTTCAACTACTTTTATTTTCCTCAGTATGCACCTCTTCCTCAGGATTAACAGGTTCTGAGTGTGGAGAATCATTTCGATACCTCCAAAGGATGATCACAAGAATTACGATGCAAAGGGGAAGCGCCCAGAGTTGAATCCCTGGTGTCATGAATGCTACAATGACTTGCGTAATCGCAGCTCCAGCAATGAAACCTACAGCAATAACCTGTCCACGTTTCGAAAACCATTCTTTCCCATATTTTCTATTGGTATAAAGACGAAGGATACCACCAATGGAAAAGGGAATGAAGTAAGAAGGAGGCAAGAACATTGCGAGGGCAACACCAAGGGGTGCAATCGGAGTAAAAACAGAAAGTATTCCAATAAGACTCCCTGCTACAAGAAAGGAGAATGGGTCGAAGCTCCCTCCCATTCCACCTGTGGCAAAGATTGAGACAATGGCATAACCCTGTAAAACTCCGACTGCGGGGAATGTTTCAGTCGGAAACCCAACAAGATACCAAGCCGAAAGGACAAAGATGACACTCGTGATTGCACCAGGGATTATTTTCAACAATTGGGCAATGAGAATTGATCGACGAGGAGTCTCTGTCATTGTTCCGATTTTCAGATTTCCGAGTGTATCTGTGGTAGTGAAGGGATTAATTGCAGCGTAAGCCATGAAAGGAACATAGCCTTCCAGTCCAGCAACTGCTAAAGGAATTTCATAAAACGCCAGTCGTTGGGCTCCCATTCCTAACCCTGCTTCCCCTACAAATTTGATCATTACAAATGTGTCAATGAGTGCTACTGGCAAAAGCAGGAGAAGGGAGATAATAATCACAATCAACGCGGGAAATGGACTAAAAACATTGAGACCCACGACGATGATCACAAAGATTATTGTGATTAGTAAATAAGCCAGACCTAATCGGCGATTTCGTACTAAACCAAAAACAAATGCTTTGGCATAATCTGCAAATCCCACATTACCTGTTTCAACAAGGTCAGATTTGTCTACATCAGGTGGATTCTTTCCTTTAGAATCAAGTAAACTTACGTCATCATCCTTCGTTTGTTTTGCTGGTCGGATTCGACTACGAAGTCTGACAACAAGAAATGCAACTATTCCACTAAGAAGCATGATACCAAGGGCGGGGCTGATTGTGTATGCGAAGAGGAGATTGAAATACATGTCCATGCCCGTCACTCCAGGAACTACTAATCCTTGAGCGACAAGAATAGGTGAAATAACCAAATATGTAATGAGACCTGCAAACAGCAAAGTAATGGAAATTTTCGAATCAATAATGAATGAAATTGCCATCAGACTGATATTGAACAGAAATCCTATGGCAAATCCGGGTGGCAAGAGGGGAGTGAGATCCAAACTAATTGTTGAGAACCCGATGGGTTGCAGGAGAACATCCGCCCAATACTGAATCACTGTCACAAGGATTCCAATGCCTAAAGCCCAAAACATGAAGCGACTTCGTTGCCCCGTTTGCATACAAGTATCGATAGTTACTCCACTGGCTAGGTAAAAGGGGAACTTCGTTTCTTTTCGCGTTTGCACATAATCAACCACAGCCAATGCTACAATGAAACCAAGAAAGGTAGCGAGGATCACCCAACCTAAATGAAAGATAATGGGAGGAATCCATCGTAGATCTAAGGCACTCCCAGTAAGCAGGACCTCCTGAGGGGGTGCCAACCACCATGGAAGCGTGTATGCCGTATACGCTTGAACATAAATCGACACTGAAAGCACCCAATAAATTACGAATCCCGTTGAGGCGATCATTGTAGTGGTGATTTCTTGCCGACTTGAATTTCCCCGCATCATCTGGAATAACGTGTACGCTGTGAGAACTGTAATTATTCCAAAACCAAGGCCAAACCCAAAATTCATGCCAAGATAGGCGTTAATCGTCGTATAGACAACATTAAGGATAATAGCCAGTGCGATTCCCCGTGCTGTCAAACTGCGGACTAGCGGTTTCCTAGAGAGAGTTGTCTCTGTGTCACAAATTGGTTCTGGTTTGTAACCGTCTGGTCCGAGTTCATCGCCTAGATGTTCTGAATCAGTCACTGGGAGCTCCTCGTCTTCCACTTACCGGGGCTTATTTCTGTAATTCTCCAGCAGTCGTCGTTTGTAGTACATATGCATTGTGAAGATTGCATAAAATCGCATTTTTCATCACCAAGTACCTCTAGGTGTGGTCAGAGTACAAAGAGAATCTGTGAAAAACTGCTCAAAACAGTGGTCACCATGTGAACAGATACAACAGCTTTGATGTTCTTACTGATGATTACGTTAGGAAGAACACATAACTCAAATACTAAGAATTACTTCTCGGTTTCGAGGTCTGGTGCACTATGATTGATTTTCAACTCACAGACGACCAACTTGCCCTACAAGCCAAAGCCCGAGAATTTGCTCTAAATGATGTGCTCCCCGTCTCACAGCATTATGATCAGACAGGGGAATTTCCTCGTGAAGTGATTGAAAAAGCACACAGACTCGGGTTGATGAACCTCGGGGTTCCAAAGAAATATGGTGGACTTGAATACGGTCAACTCGAATCCGTGCTCATTGTTGAAGAAATGGCCGCTGCCTGTGCAGGAATGACAACCTCCATTTATGTTAATGACTTAGGCACCACACCCATCATCCTTGGAGGTTCGGAAGCACAAAAAGAAGAATGGCTGACTCCCCTTACAAAGAAACTTCAGTTTGTTTCCTTTGCTACAAGCGAACCCGACATGGGATCAGATGTTGCTGGCATTAAAACTACCTATGTCAAAAAGGGCGATACATACCTCCTTAATGGCAACAAGTTTTGGATCACTAATGGCAATCATGCCAATGTCTTCGTCATTTTCGCCCGACAAAAAGGCACCGAACGTCACCAGGGACTCTCAGCGTTCATTGTACCCAGTGATACAGAAGGTGTCTCAACAGGGAAACCTCTGAAAAAACTTGGACACAGAGCATCAGATACAGCAGCAGTCATCCTTAGGGATGCAAAGGTTCCCACTGAAAACCTAATTGGAGCAGAGGGAACAGGCTTTCTTCTGGCTATGATGACTTTTGTAAAAACCCGTCCAGCTATTGGAGCCATGGCCACCGGACTTGCTAGATCTGCGATGGAATTCGCCATCAACTATGCTAAACAACGCGACGCCTTTGGCAAAAAAATCAGCAGCTTCCAAGCTATCCAAACGATGGTTGCTGATATGTATGCCCGTATCGAAGCAATGCGCCTCCTTACTTGGCGAGCTGCCTGGCTAGTCGATACTCGTGCCGATGGAAACATTGCCAACGTCGCCTCCAGCTGCGCCAAACTCGTAGGTTCCGAGGATGCAATGAAAATCGTGACTGATGCTCTCCAAATTTATGGAGGAAAAGGCTACCTCGAACAATATCCTATCCAAAAGCTATTCCGAGACGCGAAACTCTACCAGATCTATGAAGGCACCAGTCAAATCCAACAATACGTCATTTCACGTTTCCTCTTCAAAGAATATGAGCCAATAATAAAAAACTTCTAAGATTGTTCTGATCACATCATTTAGTCCGTCGTTAATAATATCTGAAAAAAGATGTGAGAGGGAATCCTATCGAATGGTTCCCTCAGTTTTGTTTATTTCTTCCATGCAGGCATTTTTGCCATGTACTCATCAACGTTCTTTTCTGCAGCATCTCGGTCGATGTTTTCACGTTGCATCCAGAACTTAATCATGCCTTCCCGAACTTCGTTACGGGGTTTGAGGTTACCTTCAGAATCGCTGCAGTAGACACAGCTCTCGTTACCTTCTTTTCCTCCGCCATATTCTTCAGGTTTAGTCATGTCCATGCCACATGAGATACAGTAGTCAGTCATGAGAGTCACCGAGAAGTTAGTTTGCTTTTTAAGAATTTAAGACTCTATGCAAAATTATCTATAGGTGGAACTGCATATAGTTGGATATGCCTAACCAAACTCAGGTGTGCAACCAAATTCTCCTCATCCTAGACCAACACACTTGCCATGGTTACGAAATTCGACGACGTTTAACACCATTGGTAGGTGATGTGGAAATTACGACGCTTTACAGGTGGCTGCACCAAATGGAGAAAGAAGGTCTCATCGCCAGTACAAAGGAGCCGGGACCACATGGACCTGCCAGACGGGTATATCGTCTTGGTGAACGTGGAGAAAGAGCCTTACGACAAGTATTACGTGATTCATTGGGTGTATTATTACATTTTTTTGATGATTATCGACGATCCATACTCGAACAACAGGTGGAACTTAACCAGCTCCCGCGCGGTGAACCACCTCCAGGTCCTACTCTAGCAGGGATTCTCGCCCCTCATTATAGTCAAGAACGTAGTTTTTTTGACTTCCAACTCTGGCGAATGGATGGAAAACCGTTATACGTATTAGGTGATGTTGAAACAACTGGAGTTCGAAAAGGTCAAGTGATTTCTGTGAAGGGAGAACCTTGGGATGTTGTCTCTAAGAGTGACCGATTTGGTGAAGTTTGGTTTCTTGGCGTTCCTCCTCGTGAGAAGCTACCGAGAACGGCAGTGGAAGCAAAAAGAATTCTGAAGCCGGGTGGGATCTTCCGGTTAAACGTCCCCTTTGCCTTCTTTGATGAACCACAGGCTCCAACCCTGGAGGCCTTCATTCGTATTACGGCATCTCATCTCTTTCCTGAACTTGGTGTCTTTGAAGGCAGAGAGCTACAACAAATCTTCGAACAACACTTTCCCCGTTCAGGAGTAATCGACATAATTGCTGGGAATGTCCAAATTTGGGGTCTTAACATTGCGAGTGATTGATTCTTAGGCTTGGAAGATTACTCTTCTTCTTCGAAGAGCTGTTTGCTAGATTTGCGAGCTTTCTGCATACTCAACGCTGCATCCTCATCCGCAATTGGTGCAGCTTGGGCGACACCCACAACAGATCGTTTACTCATCTCTTCTTTCTGCCGTTCCGCTACCTGTTCGGCTTCAGCAATCTCTTCATCTAGCACTTTGTCAGCTTTCGCAATAGCTTTCGCCAGCGCAGCTGGAGCTTGATTTCGCACTGCCCTGTATGCGCTTTGAGTATTTTCAAGGATCTTCTTGCTCTTGGCAACTTCACCCCGATATTGTTCCTCACCAGCCCGTTGCACGGCATATGTTGCAGGAAGTTCAACGTCAAGGGTTTCGATGATGGGTTTAGCATCCTCGGTAACTTTGACTCGTTTAGTCATCACGCGCATGCGTTGGTTGCCTTCATCATCCATGTAGGAGACTTGAACTTGGATGGGAACTTCTTTTTCTTTCACCTTCTTTGCTGGAGCAAGTCGGACGTAGACTTCCCGGTCCTCGGTTACGGATCCAATCCGAATGCCTGCTTTCAGTTGGTCTGCAGCAGCTCCGCCAAGTCCGCTAACTTCCGCGACTTCAACATCTTCGGGAGCAATGACTCGCATTTTCACTCCTCGAGCTACAATTTTACCTCTTGAAGATTCACTCATAGCGTCAGCAATTTCAGAGGCTTGAGCATAGTACATGGTTCCACCAGTTTGCATGGGCATCACCGCCAGAGCTTCCAGTGCCATAAAAGCGGATGGATCTTTGATCCCCACCACATCAATGATAATACTTGCATTAGCAGCTTTGATAGCCAAATCTTCGTATAGTTGAGCTCCAGTTGTTGAGGAACCTTCTAGGGCTCCAACGCCTTCATTGGCAAGACCATCGGTGAGGAGAATGATACGTCCACCCCGGTCCTTCATGATAACATACCCCGCAACCATGGCAGGACCCAGAGCAGTCATGTCAATGTCACGGAGTTTTCCGATATTCGTGACCCATTTTTTCTTGGTTTTTTTCAAGGGTTTGAGCTCGACATCTTTTAATTTCTTTTCAACAGCTTTGGTGATTTCGTCCACACTGTATCGCATATCTCCTGAAAGTGTGAAAATTGTCTTCATGTTCTCATCATAACAGTAAACATCACTGTGGAAGGCTAAAAGGCCAAAAGTTGTTTCAGGAGCGTTAACACTCAAATCGGTCACGGTTCGGATCAGTGACTCTTTCACCGCTGCTAATTTGCCACCACTCATTGATCCAGAAATGTCAATCACAGCAAGCAATGTATCCTCAGTGATGGGTTTAGCACGAGCAAGTTGCCCCAACACGAACTCGGACAGATCTGTTCCAGGCATTAGATCCTTCGGGATGACATTCAAGGTGCCACAAAATTCACACTGGAAGGTCTTGCCTTTTGTAGTTGAAACTTGGATAATGTCGGGGTTGGTTAGTGCACCACCACAATTACTGCACATGATGGGACGGGTTTTAATCTCCTCGATTTTCTCTTTGATATCTGCAAAAGAGACACGTCCTACCCAAGGCATGTCTTTGAGAACTTTTGCTTCTTTTGGGAAATATTCAGAACTAGTTTTAAACAAATACTTCAAATCCCCATGAAATTCATTGGAGTACGCAGTGTAGTTTATGTACAAAAGTTTGTCGTCAAAGATGCTACAAAGTTATCCCCTTTCTTGTGATGAGGAAATTCTATGGTGTGCTTAATCAGAATTTTTCTCGAAATTTATGTAATGTATTAGCAATGAGGTTAATTTTGCGGAATTATCAGCAGGATAGTAGTTGCCTATTTTTCCAAAAAAATGGATAGGATGGAATATTTTTCCAAAGGCTGTTTGAGCCAACAAGAACGTATTGGCTTGCGATATCTTCAAGCCGCCCAGAAGCTTCCTTTCCCAGCAATCAATGTTTTTAGCTACGGATTTTTGATTCTAGAGAAGCAACGCATCCTTTAGCGGGGATTCGAGCTATGAAACGAATTTGGAGTATACTTGCTATTTGCCTACTTTTCACTATCAGTATCACAATTATACCTACAGTAACTCTCGCTCAGTATGGACCACAATCAACCGATCCATTCATTTTTGTGGACTGGCATCGGAATCAGATTTCCGATACAAGTACATGGGATAGTACAAACACAGAATGGTTGTTTGGGGAAACACTCCAACTGATCATTACTTACGAAAATGACACAGACATTGCATTGAATGAGTATCAAGTCGATCGGGGTGATCTCATGAAATTCACTCTGATTGTTCCCAAAGCATTCTTTGAACAAGGGGACACGGAGTTAGAGATGGCAACGATTGGCCTAGACATGTGTAATGAAACTCATTCTGCTGGCATCTGGATGGATTATTTCGCTAAGTCAGGTGACTGGAATGTGTTCAGTGCCCTTCATGACATGATGCCCAGCGACCCACGAGACCCTGTGGAATTCTTTGATTTTCAGGGCGGATTCACCACTGAAGATTCGACCATGCTTAACATCACCTTTACTGGATTTTTCAACGCGTTCGCACCCATTGGTGTGTATCATAGCTATGCTCATGCTATGGACAACGAGAACAACTTCATCTATCCTAGTTGGTTCAATCTAGGCTATACTGGCGATATGCCCATGCCTCCAATTGCTCTTGAATGTGAACTGGACTTCCACCATGGTTTCATGCCAATGCCCGAATACGAACTACGACTTTTGAACGGGACAACTTTAATGCCCCTTCAATACGCTGAAGCAGGAGACCCCCTTATTGTCGAACTTAGTATGACTGAACCTATCGGTTATGCCGGTTTCTCTCTTGACTGGATTATTGATGGAGGCTGGCAACAAGAGTACATCATTCGGATGAATGTCTCATATCCTGAAGACTATTCGGACTTTAACACGGCGTGGTATGAGTATGAAGCGTGGTTGTATCCTTGCCTTGGCTTCTCCTATAATGCAACAACGGATGTTGCAGAGGCTTTT
>JBHLQC010000048.1:0-9742 GCA_048885185.1 Candidatus Odinarchaeota archaeon
GAAACGAAGGGTAACCAAAAAGATTAGACATGAATAGGCGGTTGGCGTTTTATCCAAGGCCGGGCTGCTTCAAGTTGCGCGGCTAGTCGAAAGAGAGTTGCTTCATCTCCAAAGCGACCGACGAAGTGTGTACCGACGGGTAACCCGTCACTTGTCCAGTGAAGAGGCATTGACATGGCTGGTTGTCCTGTGATGTTTTGGATTTGTGTGAAGGGGGCAAATTCACCAGCACGCAAGAAACCTTTCATTGGGTGCTCTGGAGGGCAGTCAAAATGACCCAAGGGAACAGGAGGTTCAATGAGAGTGGGTGTAAGCCAGATATCATATTCTTGGAAAAAGCGGGCAATATCTCGAGATATTTGTTGGAGTATCATTATCGAAAACAGGTAATCACCAGCAGTAAATTGCCGTCCAATTTTTGCTAACTCCCAGGTGAGAGGTTCAACTTCTTCCTGCAGGACCGGACTTCCACGAAGTTGTTCAATATTCTTGAAGACAGCTGTCACACCTCCGGACCAGAGGGCCACAAAGTTTTGATACATAGCTTGGATGTCAAAATCTGGGTTTGCTTCAACCAATTCATGACCATGTCCAGAGCATAGTGAGACGGCAGTATCAATTGCTTTTACACACTCTTTGTGGGCGACTTCACCGGTTATTGCTTTCGATGTGTAAGCTATACGTAATTTTCCCGGATCCGCTCCAACTTCTTGGAGGAATGGTCGTTTCGGTGGGGGTGCCCAATAGGGATCACCGACATCAGGACCGGCAGTTGCATCAAGTAGAGCAGCACTGTCTCGAACGGAACGTGTTAGTGCATGCTCGACGACCAGTCCGCTCTGGATATCACCATGCGTGGGTGCCAAAGGATTGCGGGCGCGTGTGGGTTTTATGCCAAATACACCACAACAGGAGGAGGGAATACGGATAGAGCCTCCACCATCACTGGCATGAGCCAGGGGTACAATCCCTGCAGCTACGGCTGCTGCAGTTCCTCCACTGGATCCTCCGGTTGTACGCTCAGTATTCCAAGGATTTCGTGTGGGACCAAAGAAAAGCGGTTCAGTGGTTGAAAGGAGGCCAAATTCGGGAGTATTGGTTTTTCCAACAGCGATGAGTCCTGCCCGTTTGAATCTCTTAACTAGTTCACTGTCAAAATCAGGAATGTAATCTTTTAGTGCTGCTGACCCATAACTTAGTCGAACACCCGCATAAGCAGCCAAGATATCTTTCAACAGGAATGGTACGCCAGTGAACGGTCCTGTAGGTAGTTTTCCTTTAGCTGTTTTACGAGCCTCGTCGAACATGGGAGTGATGACCGCGTTGATTTTTGGATTGAGCTGTTCGATACGTTCAATCACAACCTCTACTAATTCTGAGGGTGTTACTTCTTTTTGTCGCACTTTCTCTGCGAGAGCCGTAGCATCTAGTTTTGCCAATTCGCGTGAGTCTACCATGTTTTCACCACCATGACATGATATCCGTATTCTGTGGTGATATGTTCTTTATATCTGCCTGGTCTGAGTGTCGGTTATTTCCTGGTGAAAATTCATTTAGTTGGTTCGTTTGAATTGGTCTGAAGTTGTTCAATGGTTTTGTAAGAATCCCAGAGGTTGCCTTGGAATTTCGCAAAGGGAAGAATCAGAATAAATTGGACTGCAAACATGACTAATAACCGGATAATTACGACTGCTAGTGGACCCAATTGAAGGAGGATTGAAGTTTCTATCATGAGAAATGTTGAAGCGAAGAGCTTAGAAGCAGTGAAAGATGCAAGGTTAATGAGGAATAATCCGAAGCTGAATATGAAATACAAGAGTAGTTGGAGCGTGTTTCGTAGGCTTCGTTGGGCATTGTGTCTGAGTTCAGTGAATTTTTCTGTTGGGAATTCTTCGGGTTGAATCTCGAGCATTTTTTTCGCTAAATAGAAATTAATTTCGTGACTGATGATGGCGCCCATGATGGCTAGTCCCAGAGCATAGGTGATTGTCAGAAACATCATCAGTGGCATTCCCCAGGCTGTGAGAAATTCATGGGGGTATTCGAGGATGTAAATCACCACCACGAATAAGAAACCTAATAGAATCCCAACAAGTGCGAGAATCGCGTCAAAATGGACATCGGGTCGTTGAAGCTTAGTTGGTTTTGTTTTCATTTGAAAGCTTCCGATTGATTCAATTTTTTTGATTCATTGAAGTATGAATCGAGAAGATATATTGAAGTTGTTCTTAAGAATGAATTCTTTGTGATGGTGTGGAGAATCTATCCTCACCTACTAAGGCGTACAAAAAGACTGGATTGGTTGAAAATCAATTCGAAGTGAGTGCTATTCGTTTGAATAGTGTTGAGAATGGTGTCGTGCTTTATTCTAGCTTGACCTTGACGGCTTTAAGACCGCGATCGCCTTCTTCAACTTCGAAGGTGACTTTGTCGCCTTCATTGAGGACCTTATTGCCTTCGACTTCGCTACCATGAACAAATACGTCTGTTCCGGATTCTCGTTCGATGAAGCCGTAGTTTCGGTCGCGGTTAAACCATTTGACAGTTCCTTTTTCCATATGATTCACCTCGATTGTCTTCTGTTAGGTGAGGTTCCCTTTGGGGGAGGTTTGGCTGTGTCACGCAGCCGTGCTGTTCCCAGGAATGTGATTCCAGGGAAAAGCTGCGTAGCACGATAAGTAAAATTTCTGATAAAAAACGAAATTGTCCTATTTGCTACTATACGAATGCTACAAATATGTGCTATTTAGGGGTTTCGATGATGCAGGATGTAGCAAGTAGGCTATTCCAGATTCAAATTATGTGGTAAACGATTGGGGAATAGTATTGAGAATTAAAAATCCATTACGGGCTTAGGAGCCACGATTTCTTCTTTGGGTGCGGTTAGCTTCAGGGCTTCTTTGATGATATCCAAGGCTTTTTCGCGGTTATTAGGATCGATAGCGACCATTCCATAAGCCTTGATGCCCAGAATCCGTTGTACTAGCTGGGGAGATAATGCACCAGGTAGATCTTGTTTATTAGCAATAGCTAGGAGTTGGGCGGCAATGTCTTTGCGGCGGATTAGGTCGATGATATCTTTGCTGTTCAGGACATTTTCGAGGGTTGAGTCAGTAACGAGGAGAATGATGCGGCTACCACGGAAGTAGAGTTCCCAGAGTTTACGGAAGCGGTCTTGTCCAGCAAAGTCCCAGGTGGAGATTTCGTAGGTGCCAATGCGAGCGCCTTCGATTTTTTGAATATCAATGGCGATGGTTGGGACATAGCTTGTGGGAGGGACACCACCATTTAGTAGAGTGACCAGAGTGGTTTTCCCGACGCCACCGTAGCCGATGATGCTGACTTTGAGGGTAGTGACGACGTAGTCGTCGACTTTTTCCATGAAGTCTTCGTATTCGACTTCGTAGCTGATAACACGACGGAATTCGTAGGTGACACGGTCGAGTTTTTCGCGGAGGGTATCATCGTCGTCTACGCTTTCTGCACAAAGTACGACTACACCGCGTCCGAGAGGTTTACCGATGTATTTGATGGGACCAATTTCCTCGATAAGGGAATCTTGGGCCTCTTTGACGCGACCAGCGAAATCTTGCATTTCACCTTGATTGATGGTGATGATCCAGAATTTCTTTTGAACAACGATTTCGTCTCGTGCGTCGATGATGAAAACGTGGTGTATCATCCGGTATCCCCTGGTGAGAGCTTCCGCTATTGTCTTTTGTGTATTTCGGGTGAAGCTATTTCAACTTTCCGCACCAAAACAGAGAAGGAAGGTTTATGTTTACTTTTGCATAAGGTTCATATGGTCGACAATTAAAGCTCTGTGGAGTCGATTTTGGTGGAAGTTACTATTCTAGGCAGTGGCGCATCGATACTTTCTCCAGACCGCGTTTTAGCTGGTTTAATGATTGAAATTGCTGGTGAACCACTCATTTTTGATATGGGTGCCGGCGTGTTGCATCGCTTATCGTGCAGCTTGGTTGAGTTAACACGGATTGAGCATTTGTTCGTCAGTCATCTGCACGTAGATCATTGTTCAGACATTGTGGCGTTAGTCCAAAGCTTGTGGCTAATGGGCTATGAAAAAACGCTCAATGTGTATGGACCAAAGGATATTCTGAAGATGGGAGAAGCGATTGGTGAGATGTTTCCATATCTGATTGGAAAAATTAAGATAAAATCGCACACCATTTCTCCTGAGTTTCAGGTGAAGTCGAAGCACTGGACAGTCAAAGCGTTTCCTGTGAATCATGGTGATTTTGAAGCCTATGGTTTTCACCTCGAAGCCGAGGGAAAGCGAATCGTGTATTCAGGTGACACTGCACCTAGCGAAGACTTGGTGAAGGCCGCTAAGGGCGCGGATTTACTGATTCATGAATGTTCCCTCCCAGACCGTATGAAAGGAATGGCTCCAAATCATTCTACACCTGGTGAAGTTGGGAAGGTGGCAGCGGATGCAGGTGTCAAGACCTTAGTGATTACTCATTTGTATCCTGAGCTGATTGAAGAACTCGGTGATGCACTCCGTAGTATACGTGCAACCTTTTCTGGGAAAATTATTGTCCCACGTGATACTCAAATTATTACCTTATAGTGTGGAACCGAAAAATCCTTGAACGGCTAGTAACGTTTGGTGGTTTCATGAATGAGCGAGAATTCCAAGACATGTTAGACCGGGCTGTACCCGTCGAGCAATATTTGCATGAGTGTTCAGAAGACTGTAGACCGAAATACAACGCTCGTAAAGTGGAATACACACTGAAACCAGACATACTTGAATCGATCAAGGCATTTGTTGGCCAGTTTATTGTTGTGACTATTAGCGCTGATTGGTGTAAAGATTGCATAGCCAACGTACCAGTGCTTGACTTGGTTCACGAGGCGACAGCCCTTCCTGTGTATATCTTGGGTGGTGTGAAAACAGACCCCTTGAATACCGATCGACAATGGGCGGTTCCACCAAGTCCTCCCGAGGTAGATACATTAGGCATCAAAGCTATCCCTACGATTCTAATCTATACAAAGAATGGAAAAGAAATTGGTCGCATCATTGAGAACCCATCGATGAAACCCACACTTGAAGAAGAACTCCTTTACTTCTTAGAGAAAGCGTAATTAAGTGCTCTCTACGTTTTGATTATGTCATAATTTTTCTTCTTCAATTTCTGGTCGATGAGGAGTAGGACCATCACCTTCGAAATGGATAAGTCCCTTTCCCCCACCACCATAACCCCCAATGAAATGAGCCCGGCGATCAACATCTCGCTTTCTTCTTACCAAATCTTTTGGGTGTTTATCAGCGGGTATAAGGAATAAGAGGAGGATTAAACCAAGAAGCGCTCCGTAAAAAGCTGCATAGAAAAGATTGGTTATTAGCAAGAAAAAGAAAATTGATATTAGCACGATTAAGACTGATGCAACAAAATAGCGTCGTCTTTTTTGATTTTGGGTGAGTTTTGGCTTTTGTGAATTAGCCGTGTTTGAAACCCCAATCACCTCAAGTTCACTAGGAAAATTGGGAGCTTTATAGTTATCTCAGGGGTAGATACTTATCGCTTCGTCCCTCCTAAAGCCTTTAAGTTATGGGAAGAATCTTCGGTGTGGGAGCGAACAGTGTCTTATCGGATCTGTCCTCGTTGTTCAGGATTTGTGGAAGTGCGACCGCTGGGGAAGCATTTCCAGATTCGGTGTTCGCAATGTGGAGCCAGTTACAAAACTAAACCTGGAGAGGTAAATGATCCTGTTGCAGCATATCTGCGTTTTATGGATGTTATGGAGAATGGTGAACCAACTCAGAGGGCTGATGTGAAATCCAGACGTCCTCCCTCTCGGTATGACCCAGAACCGAAGCGTCGACCTCGGTCCAAGGAAGAATGGGAGAATGTGCTGAAACAAGCGGGAGTTGAATCGGTTGAACAACTCCCGGAGGTAGTACAGCGAATTCTTAGTGATTCTGCGTATTATTTAGTAAAATATCGTCAATTTCCTGAAACCGCACCTGAACCCGGTTGTCAGGTTAGGGATGCGTCGCTGAATGACCGATTGAAATCTGCCCTAGAACGACAGGGTGTTACTCAGTTGTTCAAGTTTCAAGAGGAAGCTTTGCAGCATATTCTTGCAGGACGAGATATTGTCATTTCGGCACCCACCGCGACGGGGAAGACCGAGGCATTCGCCCTGCCTATTATTGAACAGATTTTAGCCCGACAAAAGGGTTGGGGACCATTACGTGCAGCAGAAAAACGTGTAGTACAAGCAGTGTTTATCTATCCCACGAAGGCATTAGCACGCGATCAAGCCGGAAAGCTTGCCACTCTAGCTTCCAGCGTCGGATTGGATGTAGCCGTGTTAGATGGTGACACCCCCAAGTCGGAACGGGCTGCGATTTTCCGGCAACCTCCTGATATTCTCATCACAAATCCGGATATGTTACATGTTCACCTAATTCGTCCTCGAGATCCCATTCGGCGACTGGTTCGAACTGCCCAACATGTAGTGTTAGATGAGTTGCACGTGTATGTGGGAGCTTTTGGATCAAATGTACATTTTCTTTTACGTCGTTTACAACGGATTTGTCCGCCACTCCAATTGATTGGGGCATCAGCGACGGTTGCCAATGCACAAGAGTTTGCTGAGCTCCTCTTTGGGCGCTCTGTGGTTGCGATTCATTGTGATACAGGGAAGAAAGGAATTATTCATTTTTTGATGTTGTATCCTGAGCGGGTGAGCCAAAGCACAATGATTGCTAGTGTGGCTCAAGAACTGGTTCGAAATGAGATGAAAACGCTGGTTTTTGCGAATACCCACAAGAACGCTGAGGTCATTAACCTGATTGCGCGACGGACACGAATGTCTAGTGCTGTACATCGGGCTGGGTTACCAATGTCTTATCGACGGCAAGTGGAAGATGATTTCAGGCGCGGCGAATTGGATTTGCTTGTTTCGACCCCTACTTTGGAGTTAGGGATTGATATTGGCGATCTGGAAGGCGTTGTGTCTATGTTAGTGGGGATTACTCGCCTGACTCAGCGGATTGGTCGTGCTGGGCGTAAAGGTCAGGATAGTATTGCTGTTTTAGCTCTTCGAGCGAATGATGCCATCAGCACATATTACCGTGAACACCCGGATGACTATTTCACAGATATTGATCCTGCCTATGTTGAACCGCATAATGAGGTTGTGGCTCAGCATCAACTGATAGCGGCTTCCTTGGATAAGCCGTTGGTTCGGGATGAATTTGCTGAGTTTGAACCAGTTATAGAACAATTACTCAAAGAGGGGTTGTTTACTGAATCGCGTGGGAAACTGCGACCGAATATTATTGCAACTCGTCGGATACTTGCGCGATATTCCATTCGAGGTATTGGTGACACCGTTCAAATCATTCACAAGGGGAAAATTATTGGTGAGCGTCAAATGCCCATGGCGATGGGTGAACTGCATCCCGGTGCATTCTATTTGCATGGAGGAACAACCTATGAATCACTGGAATTTGAGTATCGCCATGGTGTGGGGAGAGCTGTTGTGGAGCGTCTTCCTACAGGCCATCGTGAGATGACTCAGCCGCTTCGCCATGTTGATCCTGAGGTCATCCGAGTATTAAACACACGTCAAGTCTATGGCATCACTGCCCATTATGCTGATTTGCGTATGACAGAAGTTGTAACGGGGTATGCGATTAGGGACATCTATACAGACAAGATACTCAAAATTGAGGGTCTAGATCAACCCTTGGAATTCACCTATCCCACGAAAGGCTTCTTTTTTACTGTCCCTCACCCCGTGAAAGCCATCAAAGCCACATTAGCAAGTAAACAAATAAAATCCAAACCTGAACGCGTACTAAAAGGGTCTGATGAGGATGAAGAGATTACAAAAGAAGACCTTCTGATTGGAGGATTTCACGCTTTAGAGCACACACTGATAGAAAGTAGTGACATGCTAACAGGAGGTGGGAGCCACGGAATTGGTGGTGTATCCATGGGTACGACAGGACTCATTTTCATCTATGATGGGAGTCCTGGCGGGAGTGGATTGTCCAAATTACTTTATGATAGACTGGAAGAAGCGTTCCGCCGGGTTACAGTTATCATTAAGGAGTGCGCATGCGAGGATTTGGATGGATGTCCTGCATGCACCTACTCGTATCGATGTGGGAACAATAATTGGCCGCTCTTCAAAGATGGTGCGTATGAGGCAGCAAATTTAGTTTTGAAAGGTGTGAAGGTGAACACCGAAGTAAGTCCTGAACTTACAGAAGAGCCACTGGTGTAGTTCGAGCTATTTGGCATTAGAAATCTGGAGTAAGTTGGGCTCGTATTTTCGGAAATAGCACTCTCACGAGTGGTAACTTCACAGGTTGGGCTCCCGCATCGGGGTATATTTGGTGCAATTCATCAATAGTTTTGTAACCCATAAGCAACTGATAGATCACAGGAAAAGGCACTGCCACATGCATATCCTTAATCTCTTCACGTTTAATCTCAGTGATTTTCTTGATCTTCCCATTTTTGAAGACTAGCTCAATTCCTGCACGGAACCAGTTGATACGTAACGAATCAGACAAGTTTGCAAAATCGGATTGGGCTAACCGGTTTTCAAGAACGGGTGCAATTGTTTCCATGAAATTCTTTACTGAGGGAATTCGTACGTACCAGGCATAGGGTCTAGTAAATTTTGACCGGCTTAAGCCCTCAAGAACAGGTTGGATAGCAGGGCGTGAAGGGAGATAAATCCGGAAGGATAACCTGCGGCGTCGCGCAATGGTTTTCGTATAACGAAGTATTGCAGGTATGTGTGTAAGATCCTTAACCCAGAGTTCATACATTTCAAGAAAGCCCCAGCCGATTGATAGGATAAAGGATCCCACAATCTTAGAATTGTGTTTTACAACATAGAACCGGTAAACGGAGTCATCTCCGAATTTTCCATGGGTGAGGTAGGGATATTCTGCTGGTGTGATAATCCTGTAGAAATCGAGATACGAATTCCGGTGTTTTCGTGCTGTGAGATATTGATTAAAGGTTTGATCTGTTATCTCTTCAATTGTGACGGGTTCTTTCTCATTCTTTTTGAGGCGAGGAATTAGTTCTGTGGGTATGGTTAGAGTTCCATCAAAGTTGATGCCGAATTCATAGCCGAGGGTTCGGTAGAAAAAGGGAATGCCAATAATTACGAGTAAAGGGAGTTGGTATTCGGCCACCCGTTGTTCAAAGAGGTCATTGAGTTTACGAATAAAGCCGCGGTGACGATATTCGGGGAGAGTGGCAACGATTTCCATGTGTCCAACGGGAAATTGTGTGCCATTGAGAACACAAGTTGAGCGTAAAAGGCAAAAATAAGAAACGACTTTCTGTTTGGTTGTATCCATAATTAGGAAATGATCTGAAGGTGGAGAATCGGGATGATAATTGAACAGTCGATCAATCATTGAGCTGACTTCTTTTCCAAAGACGGTCTTCGCTACTCGCTCAATCGCCTTCTCGTCAGCAGCAGTTGCAGTTCGCATGATAAGACCTTCGCCTAGATCAACTTGCATAGTGAAATCCCTTCGATATTACTTGGTTTTCGAAGTGTCGCTTCCTCAAATGCTTATTGGTGCAATATTGTGATATGACGATGGATTAAGTCAATTAGAGAACCCAACATTTTAAGACGACCAGTCCCCTCACTTTACGTGTTGACGCCCAAAGAAAGAAAAAGGCTGAGATTGCTGTGGCACGATTTAAGTATTATACCATTT
>JBHLQC010000049.1:0-9443 GCA_048885185.1 Candidatus Odinarchaeota archaeon
AACGCGCTCACATGCCATGGAACTTCTTCTCCTAGTTCATCATGAATACGATGTGCAATTTGTGCTAAACATCGATTCGAATCATTGAACCCAGGAATTACTAATGTAGCAATTTCTATCCAAATACCCAAGTCACGTGCTAATTGAGCTGTACTCCACACATTTTCCGTATCAATTTTACATAACTTCTGTACCGCAGTTCGGCAGCCCTTGATGTCAATGTTCATAGCATCTAATCCTGCTTCAGCTAATCGACGTAGCGTTGAAGCTGTCATGTAGCCATTGGACACGAATGTATTGTACAATCCAGCGTTATGTGCAAGTGGCATAACATCAAGGGCGTATTCAAAAAAGACGGTTGTGGGTTCATTGAAAGAAAAGCTAGTCCCCTGGCAGTCGGTTCGGTGAACTTCATCAATGAAATCTTGAGGTGAAAGATGGTTACACTGACTAGGATTTGCTTTACGTTTACTGATACTCCAGTTCTGACACCAGGGACAGGCAAAATTGCATCCCCAGCTGCCTATAGTGAGTGCTCGAGATCCTGGATAAAAATGGAAGAGTGGTTTCTTTTCGATGGGATTAGCACTCATTGAACTGATGTCACCATAGGTAAGGACAACTAGCTTACCATCACGGTTTTTTCGAGCTCCACACACACCCCGGTTACCTGGAGCTATTGTGCATCGGCGTTCACACACGCCACAACGAACTTTTTTTGAAGCAAGTTGTTCATAATGCAAGGCAGGGCGCTGACAAGGATTTGGATTTTGTAGGTTCATTCTATTAGATTAGTCAACAAAAGAGAATTTGAGCCTTTGGGGTCCTCTTACTCGTCCTTTCTCTCGTGTACAGAAGGCTGAAAAAGGGCATTGAATAAAATCACTCTGGTGAAGGCGTTATGACCAAAATACAAGATGGCGACCAAGTTCTCTTCTTTTTGGATGCCCGGAGAAATTGGTTACGTCGAGTTGATGTTGGAACTTCTTTTCATCTCCATCGAGGAATTCTACAATTTGATGATGTTATCGGTCAAGAGTATGGCAGTCTGATTGCAACGAGTTTAGGAGTAAAAGTTGCTGCATTGCCTCCACTACCTCGTGATCGTGCGGTGAAAATGGGGCGACAAACCAATATCGTGTACCCAAAGGATGCCGGATTAATTCTCTTGTTGGCTGGTATAGGGCCTGGTTCAGTGGTAGTAGAAGCAGGGACTGGGAGTGGCGCACTCGCCTCCTTGCTTGGATATCATGTTGCCCCTACGGGTCACGTCTTTTCATATGAAATTCGTGAAGATTTCGCCAAGACAGCAGCAAAGAATCTGAAAAAAGCTGGGCTCGAAGAACTTGTGACTATTAAGCAGCAGGATGTTCTTGAAGGCATTACGGAGACGAATGTTGATGCCGTCGTGTTAGACCTTGCTGTGCCGTGGGAGGTCGTTCCCTTGGCTTATAATGTATTGAAAGGCGGTTGTGTCCTTGTCTCTTTTTCACCCACAATTGAACAGACTCAAAAAACCGTTGACGCCCTATACGCCTCTCATTTCATTGAAATCGTTACTCGGGAGCTTATTGAAAGAGAAATTATGGTAAGAAAAGGGAAAACGCGTCCCGCAACTCGTATAATCGGTCATACAGGATATGTGACCTCAGCTCGCAAGGTCTATCCACCTAAATCAAATAAACCTGAATGAGAGGGACGTTTGCTTGGATCTCTACCCTCTCAGATAGGTTGAACTGAATGATCCTAATCTATCGAAGCCCCACAATTATGGCAAAACCGGGCTTCAGGAGCTGGAACCGGTGAACCACAACTGGAACAAAACTTTGAGGAACCAGCAGGTACTGCGGCTTCTGGTGCTGCTTTGGCAGGGACAGCCGCAAGGATGGGATCAAGAAGCGAATTATTGACCAACCGTTCTCCATCACCATGTTCGGGGCATAGAATTCGAACTTTTGTCGATAATTTGCCTGCTTGCTGTCCGGTAATGTCAACCGGTTGCCCACACTTTCGACACAAAAGCACATGTTCTCGGATTATTCCACTAGCGTTATCATAAAGACTCAAAGGCATCCGATAAACGACTTCTGAAGTGTGTACTGGGCAACGCATATACAGCTTAACGATATCTGTTTTCGGCTTACTTACACGCGTTATGATTCGTGGTCGACCACATCGTCGACAACTCATTTTCTCTTGAAATTCATCTAAGGACATGAGGGTCACGCTCTGGGTTCCATTATCGAAAAAGCATGCTTATAAACAATCGCACCATCCGCTAAACCTGAATTACTCGCTGAGAAATCGTTATCTAAGAACGTTTAATATTCCAGTTGAAGGAGATTGATACTATGGGTCAGACTACAAACCACTCGTTACCTCTTACACCAGCTATGATTATGCAAGCTCGGAAACGGCTTGAGGGAGTTGCTTTGCATACTCCTCTTGAACCTTCACCAAACCTTTCTAGTATTAGTGGAGCGTCCGTATCTGTGAAATGGGAATGTCTCCAACGCACTGGAGTTTTCAAGCTTCGTGGTGCCTACAATAAAGCTGCTTCTCTCCCCCCGGAAACGGCTGGTCCCGGTGTCGTTACAGCCTCATCGGGTAATCATGGACTAGCAGTGGCTTATGCTGCCAAACAACTAGACTTTCCTGCGACTGTCGTTATTCCTGAAGAAGCTTCCCAGCTGAAAATGAACAAAATCAAACAATATGGTGCGACCGTCCTTCAACATGGTGCTAACTATGATATTGCTGCAGCTCATAGTGTGGAATTCGCTAAAAAAACTGGAGCGACCCTAATACACGCATATGCAGATCCTTTAGTCATAGCGGGACAGGGAACAGTGGGCTATGAAATTCTTGAGGATTGCCCAGAGACCAATGTGGTTGTGGTTCCCATTGGTGGCGGGGGATTGATTTCTGGCATCTCTTTTTGGGTTAACACGGTGAATCCCAACATTCGAATAGTTGGAGTACAAACCACCGCGACTCGTGCATTCTATGAAAATTTTAAAGCAAAACGGCTTTTTCACGTGCCAATAGAGCCAACCATTGCCGATGGGTTAGCTGGAAACACAGAACAAGTGAATCTAGATTTTGGATTGCAGTATGTCGATGACGTTGTACTAGTAGAAGAATCCGGATTGCGCCAAGCGATTCGTTGGACCTTAGAAAACGAACGTCGTGTTCTTGAACCCGCTGGTGTTGTTGGAATCGCGGCTCTTCTTGAGAAAAAAATTCAACTCGATACGGACGAAAACGTTGTAATTGTTGCCAGCGGAAGCAATATCGATATCAATCTCTTACGCAGTATAATGCAAACTTCACTGAATGCAGAAGAGACTATCCACTAACTTCTCAAGTCTTAATCTCGCTCCACCAAGTAATGCCACGTTTACCCCATCGGTATTTACCTCGACGACGATGAGGTCCACCAATTAACTTCGTCGAGATTTCCACAGTTTTCTTATCGATTTTTATTATGTTATAATTCTGGCAAGGGCTTCCTCGTAATCGTGGACTGCCACTTGTCCCTGAATAAGATAGCACCATATTCTCAAGACGCCATACCCAGGGATAATGTCGGTGTCCACTTAGCACTAGGCTCACTCCTTTATGCATCAGTAATTCCAGCAGATCCCCTGCATCAACCATACTATCTCTCTCTCGACCAGAACGAGGTACCGGAACAAGATGGTGGTGTAAAGTAAATATTTTCAATAGGTCCCCTTCGACCTTAGAAAACGCTTTATCAATAAATCCACGCCCATCCCTGCCCACATGTCCCGTGTTTAGGTCTGGTTCGGAGCTATCGACTGCCATTACAAAGACGCTTTCATCCTGATATTCTGCATACCTAGGGCCAAACAGTTCTTCAAATGTCAGATATCCCACATTAAACCCGTCATGATTTCCCATCGTTACGATTTGTGGGCAGTTCAAATTCTGCAACAAATCACGGGCTTCTATGAATTGTTCACGCACTGCATTCCATGTCAAGTCACCGGCAACCACGACGAGATTTGGTTCGATTTTGTTTATTTCATCGATTGCTGCAACAACCATGTCACGCCGATAACCAGCTTCACCGACATGAAGATCAGAAATTTGAACTATCGTATACTTCGACATTCGGTATCATCTCCACAATACAACTACTACCTTCATTAACTTAGTATTAAGAAATTTGGATGAAAATTCTTTGAACGTCAAGACCAGATATAAATTAATACTCAATTATCATCACTTGTTATCAAAACACGTCGGTGAAAAAAATGGAATTTGGCACACCAGATTGGCTAGAATCCTTTGTCAGTACTCTTAACAAAAATGAAGCATATGAAGACGCTGCTGCAACATGGGAAGGCGACTTCCTTTTTATCATATGGCCCAACAAAGAAAAAGGAATTGACGATGAAGTTGTGATGTACATGGACCTTTGGCATGGAAAATGCCGTGGCTTTGAAATGCTACCCAACCGTGGTGCAAAGGAGACAGCTTTCGTATATGAAGGTGAATATGCAAATTGGAAAGAAATCATTGAAGGTCGCTTGGATCCTATCAAAGCCTTACTGACACGTAGAATGAAATTAATTGGTGACCGGGCCAAGGTTATGCGGGCAACCCGTGCCGCAAAAGAGCTAGTTCGGACCGCTCAGATGATTAAAACAGAATTTCCATAGTTACAATTCGGGATTGTATTTCGTCCCCTATCCCTATTACTTTTCTATGTGAAACGCTTATTGGTTGCACGGTGAACTTGGACAAAGGTTTAGCAGACGAGTTCATCGCCGACTGAATAACTTGGAGGTCGCTGCAAAGTGTGGTATTTTCGTTCTCCACGGGTTTTCGCTTTTGGTGAAGGTGCTTTAGATTATCTAAAAGAAGTTGAAGGAAATCGTGCTTTCGTTGTAACAGACAAAACAATTGTCAAACTGGGCTTCTTGGATTTGGTGATGGAGAAACTCAAAGAAAGCGGAAAAGAATTGGCAAGCTATGATGGGGTGACTCCTGAACCACCTGAAGAAGAGGTGTATGAGAGTCTAAAATTAGCTCAGAAGTTCAAGCCTGACCTTATCATAGGCTTGGGTGGCGGTTCGGTTATGGATGTGGCTAAAGTAACCCAAGTTCTATTCGAGCATCCTGATCTCCCAATGCTGGAAATTATGCCGCTAACACCAATTACTATTAAGAAAACGACTCTGATTGCCATCCCCACCACATCCGGAACGGGTTCTGATGCGACTGCATCTGCGGTCATTACGAACACTAAAGAAAATTACAAAATGGAACTCAACCACCCGGTTTTGATACCATATGTATCCATTTTGGATCCTCTGCTCACGAAATCCTTGCCTCCTAAGGTCATTGCCTCCTCCGGAATGGATGCGCTGGCTCAGGCAATTGATGCATACACAGTTCAATGGCGCAACGATTTCAGTAATGGTTTAGCCATCCATAGTACTCGTATGATTTTGGAATATCTTCCTCAGGTGTATGAAAATCCTGAGAATTCAGAGGCCCGTGAAAAACTCCATAATGCTGCAACTATTAGTGGGCTTGCATGGAGTAACTCCTTTCTCGGCATCACACACTCATTTGGTCATGCCATGGGAGCTATCTTCAAAATACCCCATGGAATTACGGTCGGAATGGTTCTCCCCTATTCTATTGAATATGCAATGAAGACTCATGCAAATCTTTATGGAGAACTCGCACGCGCCATTGGAGTGGCTGAGCCAAGCGATGGTGACAAAGCCGCCACCATCAAGTTACGCGATAAGATTGTAAAGATAATGAAGGAATTAGAGGTTCCACATAGTCTCAAAGAATATGGAATATCAAAGGCAAAATTCGATAAGAACTTCGATGATTTAGTTCGCCTTACATCAGAATCCGCTGTGAATATCTTCAATTGCCGAGAACCCACCACCGAAGATATGAAACGCTTCTGGCATTACATGTTCGACGGGAAATCCATCGACTTCTAAATCACCTGAATGGATTCTTCTTCTTGAGGTTATGATTATGACGAAAAAAGGCAGCTACGGTTACACGGGAAAAATTCTCAAGGTTAACCTTACAACGGGAACCCTCAAAGATTCACCAACACCACTTGATTGGGCACGACAATATATTGGTGGAGCTGGACTGGCTGCCAGGATGCTCTATCCACTACTGACAGAAAAACTCGAACCGTTTGGACCCGCCAATCCACTGCTTTTGATGGCGGGACCGTTTGTTGGAACAGCTGTTCCTTGTTCTGGGCGAATGGCTCTCTGTACACGTTCACCTCTTACGCGGCTTTGGGGTGAAAGCGATATTGGTGGATATTTTGGTGCTGAAATGCGACAAGCAGGATACGATGGAATTTTCCTAGAAGGACGGGCAGAGAAGCCCGTTTATCTTTCTCTGCTTTATGGTAAGGCTGAATTGAAGGATGCTGATCACATCTGGTCACATACTGTTTCTGCTACACAACAGCTTTTACGAAAAGATATTGATGAAAAGCGCTTCTTTACCCTTAGCATCGGACCTGCTGGTGAAAATCTAGTCAAATATGCCAATATCATGTCAGAAGGAGCACGAGCTGCCGGGCGAATGGGGCTAGGCGCGGTTATGGGCAGTAAAAATCTGAAGGCGATGGCGGTTGTGGGAGATCAGCCAGTTCCTGTCGCGAATCATGATGCAATTGTGGAACTCGCGCGGTCTGCAAATAAGATAATGATGGAGGACTTCATGCCCGACTGTTATCGAATTATGGGTACCGCTACTGGTGTGGGTCCTGCACAAGAAATTGGAGCCATGCCCAACAAGTACTTCACCCAAGGTGAATTTCCTACTCATGACAATATCAGCGGAGCAACTATGTCAGAAACACGTTTGGTGGGTCATGATGGGTGTCATCGATGTCCAATCCAATGTGGAAGGATAGTCGAAGTGTCTGAAGGGAAATTCAAGTTACCACGAGTAAATGGACCTGAGTACGAAACCATTTGTGCTCTCGGCTCGATGATGCTTATAGACGACTTGGATGCTGTGATTAAAGCCGGTTACCTTTGTGATGATCTTGGATTAGATACAATTAGTACAGGTAATAGTATCGGCTTTGCCTACTATCTCATGGACCAAAATAAACTCACTCCCAAAGAGGTAGGAATGAACCTTGAATGGGGTGATCCCGAGCCTGTCATTTCATTAATACCCAAAATCGCCCACCGGGAGGGATTCGGCGATGTTCTAGCTGAGGGAACGCGGTCAATGGGTGAACGGTATGATGCAGCGGATTTAGCCGTTCATGTGAAAGGCTTAGAAGTGTCTTGTTGGGACCCGCGTGCTCTTTTCGGTATGGCAACCAGCTATGCTACAAGTCCTCGTGGTGGAACTCATCTCGATGGCGATATGTATATGGTCCTACAGGGACAAGTCATAATGGAGTTAGGAATTGACGCTGATGACCCTCAAACCGACGAGGGGATGGGTGAAGTTGCTGCTAAATCACAAAGTTGGCGACAAGTTTCTAACTCATTGATAATGTGTCAATTCCCAAGCTACACAGTTGATGAAATCACGCAATTCTACAATTTCGTGATTGGTCGTAATACAACCCCACAAGAGTTACTGCACATAGGGGACCGTATCATCACATTGAAACGACTCATTAATCTGAATCTTGGGTTTAAATCTGAAGATGATCGGCTTCCTTCACTTCTCCTGCAACCACTTCCTGATGGAGGTACAAATGGTATGGTTCCCAATCTCGAAAAACAACTCAATGACTACTACGCTTATCGAGACTGGGAACGAAAAACTGGGCGTCCATCAGCCGCTGCCCTTAAAAAAGTGGGACTCGCAGATTTAGATAATTAATGATTTGGTCACCTTTGAGTTGGCTGATGCAATGGAAAGTCTTCGAAAACAGAACACTGAATTATTTACACTTTTAGATCGAGTGGCAACTACTCAACATACCGAACTCCTTACCTCACTCCTTGACCAACTTGAATCCTATTCTTCAGGGGAACCGAAACTCCTTCTCATGCCTAACGCGTTCAGTCGTGTCAAGGAATCCTCAGAAGCGGCAGTCGACATGGAAATGCGTGGGAAAACTCCAGAGCCCATCGATTTCGGAGGTTTCACCTTAGTTGTACAGCTTTCCTCAAAAGATCCTTTTGACACACTCTACCTTACTCGTCCATTTTCGAATAAACTCAAGATTACTGCGTTTTCACAAGAGCCTCCCATATTCCCTTTTGCTCTTTGGCTCACACTCAACCCGAGCCATCCAGGAATCACACCTGAAGGCTTCAATCCAAACGGTGCATTTGATATTCATCGTGGTCCTGCTCCGAAACTCCCTGCCACTGTAACGAAGCCCAATGATCTTATCACAACGGCTGTACTCCTTCGTGAATCCTTGGAGACACGAGCACTCCACCCTCAAGACGAAGCCACACTTCGTCAACTTATCACTTATCCCTTGGAACGTGAAGTTGGCAAACGCTTCTTCCCTCCCCTACAAGTCGTGCGTAGCGGTAGCGACGACATTCTCCGACCCGAAACCTTCCTACTTCGTCTCCCCACTGTACCTTTAATTGTGACCCAGGTGGCAGGGGATAATCAAACCATGATTCAACTAGAAACCGTACCAACCTGGCCAACTGACTGGAAGCCTGAAAATGCCTTTACCAGTGAAAATCAGCGGTTCGTGACCATAGGTGAAGGCACTAACTTTGATGTCTTTACCCTACTCACTCTTATGCGGGATATTGCCGAAGCCACCACAGCTACTGAAGATCTTTACTGGCCCATTGGCTAATTCGAGTTATCTGTGGCACCAAAAGGTTTATGCTATTTTAGACCCTTGCGACGAGATACTAGACAAAGGTGAGTCGTAGTGGTTTTTTGCCCCATCGCTCGAGGTCACTGTCAAGGTCGCACCAATTGTCGGTTATGGATTCGTGGCCGACTCCTTAATACAGACTCTAAACTCCTCGCAGCCCAGCTCGCCCGATACGCTTTCGACCAACCCGCTGCTCGTGGAAATCCACGAAAACTCACATCTGAACAATCTGAGGGTTTCTGGCGCGACAAAGGCATTCCTAACATCCGTCGTGAAATCCTCATTGACCGCTACCTTAGAGCCAAAGTCAATGAAGTCGAAACAATAGCCGTCCAATGGTTGGAAAGCCCGGGATTCCACGAAACGGTTCTTGCAGAAAAGCTAGCCAAAGCTAAGGAATCGGGTGAGCCCCATACACCACACTGCAAGTCCCCTCCGTAGACACCATGCACGGACCAATCGGATTTTCTGGTGTACACCTTGAACCGAACAACGGGCACTCTTCTGGACGCATAATCCCCCGTAATACCTCACCACACTTACATCCTGGTGGCATCTCAAATTTTTGTGGCTCAATTTCGATATCGAATCGCGT
>JBHLQC010000050.1:0-9430 GCA_048885185.1 Candidatus Odinarchaeota archaeon
TCATCTTCGAATAGAATTTCACGAAGTGGATTACACAGTGTGTGGCCTTCGCCTTCGATTTCTAGCTCTAATTCTCTGGAGGTGTTTTTGATTACTTTGATGTTCATAGTCATCGAATCCTTTCAAGAGGTTCCTAAGGAGCAGGCAGACCGTACACAACTCCGCTTTTAAAGTGTTGCTTTAACAGGACCATTCTCATGGAGTAGGGCTGTGTTTGAACTCACGGTACAGGGCTTGGGAACGGCTCACGGCTATTCGAACTTGGACGGGATCACCACGGATGGTGACGGTGATGCCACGTTGATCAGCTTTAACTTGGAAGTCAAGTTTTAGTTTGCGTTTCAACTGGTCGATAAACGTAACTTGGGCTTCTGCACCGGTTAAGGGAAATGTGAGGCTCTTTTTCGTCCATCGAGCCACTCTATTCCTTTCCTCCTTACTCCTCGGAAGGAAGTTCTTCCTCAGCTGGTTTAGAATTTAGAATCTGACCATATTTTTGTGATATTTTGCGGCGTTCGAAGTTCCCGCATTCAGTACATTCCAGTCGAGTGCCTTGCAAGTGAAGCGGTTCTCCACACCGACTACAGGCTGCCTGAAAGACGCCAAACCGTGTTCCGACCGTTGAAAGACGAGCCAATCCATCAGTTTGCTGTTGCACCCGGGCAATGACTAGATCGCCAGGGGCAAAGAGATCTCGCATTTGTTCCACATACCCGCCAGCGGTATTTTTGATGAACAAATATCCGGAGAAGGTAATAGGGCATTCTATGTCTCCGATTCGAAAGATGTTAATTATAGCAGATTTTTTGGTTACGTGTTGGATTTGACCTAAAACCACGTCATTGCGTTTAGGGTAGACGGGTTGACGTGTAGCACCCTCAACGCTAATTTTCCGTTCCTTCATATCAATATGAACAATTCCAGTGATAGTCGCATAGATTACGTCATCTTCGTCTTGGAATGTTCCTTTGCCTGGGAGGTATTCTTCAATTACTCCTAATCTTTCCCCAGGTAGAACGGAGTCTCCCTCTTTGATTCGTTGATCTGTCATACATTTTCCTCCTGCTTTTCTATTCGATAGAAATCCACTTTGATTGTGTGCCTTTTTTTCTCATGAAAGGGCATGGTGGCAGGAAGTGCCATCGGCATTTCCTGGACAAATGAGATTCGTCCACCCAACTCCGAGACAAACCGGGTAATGAATTTCCGTCCGCCTTCCGATGCTTTATGTAACGAATAAATTACGTTTCCGATTTCTAACGCTTTTTGGAGAAAGGGTTGATCTGCGTGAACCCGTTGAACTCCAAATGGGGCATTCATCAACACCGTATCTGCCTGGGCTGTGATTGCCTTGATATCTTGTGTGACGAACTCAATGCGATCTTTCACACCAAGTTGCACAGCGTTTTGTTCTGCGACATTTAATACTTTCGAATCAATGTCGACACCAACGACATGACGGGCTCCGAGTAACGCAGCTCCAATCGCGAGACGTCCAGGTCCACATCCCAAATCATACACAAGTTGATCTTCGATATCTCCATAGGTTGCTGCTGTAAAGAGCATCGTCGCAGCTACTATATCCGTGATTTCATATTGTTCACTACTCGGGCAAGGTTCAGGAAAACCACGTATCTGGCTGAGTAACATTTCCAAGCGTTTCCGTGGCAGTCGTACTGACATTAAAAGTGAACGCCCTCTACCTTTTTTAGACCCATTGTATTGTTATCACTTAATAGCATCGAGGTTCATAATTTATAATTCTCGTATGAATGGAGGCTTCCAAACCGTGTCAAATCCTTACGAAATCACAGAAATCCGAGCAATGGAAATTTTAGACAGCCGTGGAAATCCTACAGTTCAAGCCGAGGTGCTTACCAGGGAGGGATATGGAAGAGCCATGGTTCCCTCTGGCGCTTCAAAGGGTAAATTCGAAGCAGTCGAGCTCCGTGATGGAGACCCACACCGTTACCATGGTCGCGGTGTCTTAAACGCCGTGGATAACATTCTCAACATTATCACACCAGCTTTGATCGGGATGGATGCACGGGAACAGAAAACAATAGATGATAAGCTACGCGAATTGGATGGAACACCTAATAAAGGTCGATTGGGAGCAAATGCTATTTTAGGCATTTCCTTAGCTGTGGCGAAAGCAGCATCAGATACCAGCATTCAGCATCTCTTTGAATACTTAGCAAAACGGGATGAGTACATATTACCTGTTCCTATGATGAACATCATCAATGGCGGGGTCCATGCAGGGAATGAACTGGCAATGCAAGAATTCATGATTATGCCTTTGGGCTTTGACGACTTCAATAAGGCCCTTCGTGCTGGGGTGCAAATATATCACGCCCTTGGAAGGGTGCTCCTTCAGAAATATGGTATATCAGGAAAGAATCTCGGTGATGAAGGTGGGTTTGCTCCACCAATGCTTAAAACCCGTGAAGCATTGAACGCTATCGAAGCTGCCATTGAACAGGAAGGATACAAGCCAGGAAAAGAAATTGCATTAGCATTGGATGCAGCTGCAAACGAATTTCATGAAAAAGGAAAATACTCTGTTGATGGGCGAGAATTACCGCCAGAAGAATTGCATGAGTACTATCGCGTCCTTTGTGACGAATATCCAATCATTTCCGTTGAAGATCCGTTTGAAGAGAACGATTACGAAAGCTTCACCAAACTAACTCAGGCACTAGGTAAGTCGATTCAAATCGTTGGTGATGACATCTTTGTTTCAAATATCGAACGATTACAGAAAGGCATTGAAATGGGCGCAGCCAACTCACTACTACTCAAGGTCAACCAAATTGGGACACTCACTGAAGCGATGGAAGCGGCGCACCTTGCAGGATCTAATGGGTATACCGTTGTTGTAAGCCATCGAAGTGGGGAAACCGAAAACACGTTTATTGCTGACCTCTCTGTGGCCTTGTCCTGCGGTCAAATTAAGATTGGTGCACCTGCACGAGGTGAACGAACAGCAAAATACAATCGCCTTACTAAAATCACCCATGATTTGGGACCAAAAGGACACTTTGCTGGTACACAATTTCGGAAGTATATGGTCAGCTAACGTTTTTCGAAAAATAAGAGTTGACTAAAAACCAATTTTTTTACGTAATTCTTCAGGCGCTTTATCGAGACTTAGTTTGCAAGGAGTAGGAACCTTCATGGATGCCCGCCGAAGGGCGTTCTTGGCAATATCAAGATGCTGGTAATCTACTTCCAAGGTCAGTATCGGTTGTCCCGGTTTTACACGTGCAGCTAGGGCAAAGGGCTTCCCGAAGGAGCGACGCATGCCTTCTTGAATACGGTCTGCTCCTGCAACGGCCATCATCTTCTTTTCACGGAGAATTTGATGCGGATAGGGACGAATCCATAAAAAGTAGTTTTCCACTCCAAGTTGTTTGGTCAGATAACGATTGGCACTAACTCGCATCGCTTCTAAGGCGCTGTGACGAATTTGCACTGCTTCTTTAGCCAAGAGGCTAATTGTCAGTTGGAAATTTCGGCTCCGCTTTTTACCCATTCGCCACAAGACGACTTTGTTAACTGGCATCCGCTTGACATACTCTTTTCGGGTATACGATGGACGGTTAATGTGTCTATAGCAGTGTCCTGGTCTTACAGGCATTTTGAATAATCGCCTCTCGGTTTCAGGGTAGGGAGTAGTGCAAATCTCGGGGTCTTATTAATCTTACGCGCTGACAGACTTAGAATCCGAATAAAATTAGGATGTGAAAATCTGGATTACATCTTGATCTTCTAACACGAAGGTAAATCCAACTTTCTTCTTCATCTGTCCAGTGTGCATTCGATAGACAATAGCATACCGAAAGTTTTTGTGGAAATCACTATGAAGGCGTTTCGCCAAATCCTCCACGGTAGCTCCTTGGGGTAAAATCAACGGTTTATCACCAATTTCACCAGAACTCTTTCGAGTGAAAATTCGGATAACTCCGAGCCCTTCAAAGATTCCTGCACCGGCAATTCTAATCTCCTTATCTTTTTCCACCGAAACAGGATAGATTTGAAACATCTTTCCATATTCAACCTGCAGTGTTTTGAAATTCTGAGAACTGGCAGGCAAATCACCCTTAGTACCAATAATGATTGCTGGAGTGTATTGGGTTCGACTATCAAGAACCTCAATGAAATCATCCAAAGTAGCAGGACCACGAAATTGCAAAGAACAATTGTGGATTCGCCGGCGACGAAGGAGTTGCCGAATAAGTTCTGGATCCTCTTGGAAGTTAGTTCCTCCAATAATATGAATTCCACCACTCCCGGTTTTCGCATAACGAATGGGTGGTGGATCTTTATTGAGTTTAATTCGCGCCTTTTCTAAGGTGCTCACCAGGAACTCTACTTGGGGTAGAGGGGGTTCAGAAAGATCGATTACTAGTACAACAAGATCAGCGTTTCGAACGCCTCCCAATATTTGACGACCTACACTACTGTCGTCCATTCCCTCAAAGAGCGCAGGCATCTCGATGATTTGAATATCAGTTCCGCCATATTTGAAAACTCCGGGTTCTGGCAGTTGAGTAGTAAATTCATAATCACCAATTTTGGCTTTTGCACCAGTTAACCGATTGAGAAGGGCGCTTTTCCCTGAGCTGGTTAACCCGACTAATACTACTTGTCCAGCACCTTCTTTGGCTAGGGAATAGGTTGGTCCCCCTTTAGCCATTTTTCTTCGCGCGCGGCGTTCTTCCTGTTCTTGACGTAGGACTGTTAGTCGATGGCGGTAATGTGCGACCATTTTTTCTGAAGATTTATGCTTGGGGATAAGTGAGATGAACCTTTCAAGTTTAGCTATTCGATCTTCTAGGATGGTTGCCTCTTCATAGGCGTGCATCGCCGCCTTTGCTTCAGCAGTTAAGTTAACTGGCAAGGAACCATCCACGTTTCATTCAGCATCAATGACTTCTAAAACATTTGGTTCAATTAGGGCTGTTGTTTTGGTCTACTTGCTAGGAATAAGATTAAACGCTCAAAGAAAAATGCCTTCTCCTCTTTCACTTGGACGGAGTGGAATAGTTGCTTCAGCTGAGTTTGAATACGTTCTGGTTCGGAAAGTGAAGATTGGATTAGTAGCAGTCTTCCATCTACACTAAGGTAACGTGAACATTGAGCAATGAATTTCTCAGTGATTTCATAGCCCTTCTCACCACCAGACCATGCTGGGTCAAAAGCTGGATCATCCTTTGTACCGGGAAGATAAGGCGGGTTAAAAGTCAGTAAAGAGAATTTTTCATCTGGACGAATCGGGTCAAAGAGATTTCCTTGGCGTATTTCGACCAAGGCGTCAAGGTTATGAAGCGCTACGTTCTTCTTTGCGTTTTGAACCGCAAAGTCAGAGTGATCAGTTGCAACCACCTGTGCCCCTGCTTTTGCGGCAACAATGGCTACCAGTCCACAACCAGTCCCCACTTCTAGCATTGTATCGCCTGGAGTTATTTCCAGATTCGCACAAAGCATGAACGTGTCATCAGCCGGTTCGTAAACTCCGTCGTCCACAATGACCCAGATGTCTTCATAAAACGCTGCCGACGGACTCATACCTGCCGTTCCTCATAGATGATGTTCGAAATCTCCGCTATCTTGCCTGGTTCCAGCTCCTCAACTCGCTGATTTAGCCAGGGAATTTTATCTTGTAATTGTTGAAAATCATGTTGACCTAAGAAGGACTTCAAAGGTGTTCGAATCTTCTTTCTTCGCTGGTTAAAAAGCACAGTCGTGATTTGTCCAAACAGATTCACATCTTTTACCGCGAATATCGGCTGTGAACGTCGGTGAATTCGAACGAGTGCAGATGAGACTTCTGGAGACGGGTAGAATGATTCAGGTGTAACCAACTCCAGCAACTCCACTGCTGCATAATATGTTGCCATCACAGTTAATCTTCCATATTGTTTCGTTCCAGGTGTTGCAATCAGACGTTCTCCAAATTCCCTTTGAAGCATTAAAACAGCCATAGGGATATTCGACTTAAAGAACTTGAACAACACAGGTGAGGAAATGCTGTATGGAAGGTTGGCGATGAGTTTATCACTTTGAGGCCATTCGATTTTCACGGCATCGCCTTGAATAACCTGAATGCGTTGATTTGATTCTAGTTCCTGAGAAAGAAGTCGAAAAAGTTTCGTATCCTTTTCAATCGTGTAAACCTGCTGCACGTGATCGACCAATGCCTGTGTTAAAGCTCCGGTTCCGGTTCCAATTTCTAGGATTCGGTCATCCTGGGAGAGATTCGCAGACTCAATAATGTGTTCCAGCACCCTTTCGTTTACAAGGTAATGTTGACCTAGCTGTTTCGACACTCGGACATTATGTGTCTTCAGCCACTGTTTAGTCCGGGTGAGAAGTGTTCCCGGGGTCATCTTTCATACAATCCTAGAAGTACATTGAGTTTTTTCTCAGATGGCTTCTTTGCGCTAGTCAATCAAAAAGAGCGGTGTTGAGGCTATTAAGGCTCCGATTAACTTCGACCTTGTTCCTTTTCAGCTACAGGTTTTCGGGTGAAGAGGTTGTATTTGTCTTCACCACCCAATTCTATGAGAATACGCTTCACGATGAGTTCCTTGGGATTACGGATTTGGGTTCTATCTGCGACATCTTGGAAGCTGGTGAAGGGCGCTTTACGGCGTTCCTCTAATAAATCCCACATGAGTTTCTTACCGATGCCGGGGAGAAGTTCAAGGCTATGCATTCGGGTAGTTAGAGGTCGAGCATTGTTGAAAAAGTCTACGAACCGCTGTTCCGACCTTTCTACGAGCTTTTCAATTACAAAGGGGAGTTCACTTCGAGATGATGCCGTTAACACATCGAATGTGATGCGGCGTTTCACGTGGTCAATTTTGTCGCGTCGATCACGTCCAATGAAGATGGATTCTTGTGGGTCGAATCGTGCTCCCTTACGTGGAACCAGTTCAAGGAGAGTGAAATAGGTGTCACCAACGGCTTGGACAATGGGTTCCTTTTTGAAGATGGGTCGTGTGTCCTCTGGGTACCCACGCGGCAAATGGTCTAAGACATATGCGTATTCTTCAAACTTCTTCGTGGGGGGACGTGTTGACATTGTTTTACCTCTCTAGAATAATGTAAAGGAAGGTGCAGCGGGTTTATCTCTTTTCCCGTTTACTACCTAAGACTTCTTCTTTTTCTTTGCTGCCTCCTTCGGTTTGGCTGCTTCAAGAAGCTCTAAAATCTCGGAAATCTGATCAGCCGTATAAGTTTGAGGTGCTCTGGCAAGAAAAGCAGCAAGTTCGTCCGTTGTTGAAGGAGCAATATCAACTAGTTGAATAGCTAACGGCTCTTCCATATTGTACTTGCTTTGAAGCTTCTTAACAAGAGATCTTGCACTGCGGGCAGGAATTAAAGAAAATTTGACAGTGTGTTCTAAGGTGACTCGCTGAATGTAACTTAATTCAGCTTTCTTCCCACGCTTCGTAAGTGTGCTTTTGACCTCTGCCAATGTAAGCGGTTCTGATTCAATGACTTCTTTACCCATACTGGACCCCCCAACCGGGTTATTTCGGTTGACCACCACTCGGTCGTAAATGCTCGGGACGAATAATTAGCAGTTTAACTTTCTTTCCTAGTGTGGTTTCCACTTCATAGGAACGACCACGGCGTCCTCGAATAATCCCCACTCGACCATGGTATCGACGATGAGGTTGACCACCATGAATGGATGGGTCAATTATGATGTCGACTCGTTCGCCTTCTTCGTAGATTCGTAGCAACTTCCCAAGACTAGGCAGGCCACGTTCGCGGGTTTTTTTCGTCATCAGTTTCCGGCTACCGACACGATAACCGTGAGATCGTTTTACCATGGTAATTGGTCCTCCTCAATTTCTACCGTTACGACATCTAACTGTTTACACACAGCTGGTGTTCCCAGGAGTTCTGCAATATTTGGTACAGTGCGTCCCTCATCGCCCGATATAAATTCTTTGACATATAAACCACCCTGACAACTGATGGTTAGTTCAAAGGATTTGGAGCTAACGGGTACAATTTCTAAGGTATGTATCCGTTTCTTTCGAGTTCGGTCGGCGCGACGGTGCAGGACGCGGTGCGGTGTTCGTTGGTTTACTTCTAAGGGTAAGGATACACTCTGGAGCGTTTGCAGCGTGTCTTGGCGGATGGGCGACTCCACTTGGACAAGCGCCTTATAAACCTTTTTGGAAGTCGTAGCGCCTTCCTTCATGTGTTTTACAACATCTTTGTTAGCAAAGCGTAAATTACTAACTTTCACCTTGCCCTTGGTTGACTTGTTAATCCGTTTAATGGCTTTTTGTAAGTCAATGGATCGTGTGTGGGGGCTAAGTATTTCAATGACAAAGGGTCGCCCACTTCCAAGCATACGGGCATCAATGTCCTCGCGACCTGCTCCATGGAATTTCACATCTTTACCTTGAGTGAGTTTGAGGAGAACAGGTGCAATGAGTTCTTCTACTGATTCTGCGTACATTTTCCCAGTGTTTTTACATCGTTGACATCCTTTTCCGCCACATTCCCGGCAAGGCCAACGTGTTTGAGGAATTCCCCGTTTGAGTTTCTGGTATCGACCGTAGATAAACAGAGAATGTACTTCCAAATCAACAGAAAATTTCGGAACCTGAATTAAGGCTACAACGTCCGGAGATTCGAAATCAACGTCTATACCCTTTTCTTCGGTGACTAGTTTCCCAATTTCTCGATTCAATTCAGCCTTAATGGGTTCACCTGAATCAATTTGTAGTTCACTTCTCAATTGCTCCTCATTTTCAATAATGGTTGGGTCAATTCGGGTTCCGATAAGAAGTGAGGAAATTTCCCAGTCTTGGAGGCTTTGAATTGCTGCCTGTGCCGCTTCAGTAAGTCGTTCCATTACGCCCTGACAAATATCACAAACTTGGCTGGGTTTGATATCAGTTATTCCTTCCTTGAGGAGAAATTCTCTGGCTGGTTGATACTGGCCATGTTCTGCTAAGTGACGAATGAGGGCTACGCCCTGCTTGGGATTGTTATGATAGGTCTCAGTGCCTGTCATCAGTAGGAGTGTTTTCAGTGCTAGTCCTCGATCCTTGTTTGTTAGTCCGTAGCCTTGCATAGCAAATTGTCTACCTAAACACCAATCACAAATGGTGTACTTGCGAAGAATTCGTTTTGCACTGGTAATTGTTTTACCTAAGGTCATCAAGCCAAGGACAACTCTGCAACTTTTTCAGTCTTTCTGCAGTCCTATTTCGGCTGAATCAATGGCATGAACCACTTCAAGAATGGCTAAGTCTCGGTGAAGGTGTTCAGAATAAAAATCTGGATTGTAGGATGCCACGTCTTCCTTTTCCCATTCTTTGGAAAGAGGGCAGTACATCACCAGTTTATCAACTGAGGTGACAAATTTCTCCAATGTTGAGCAATCGCCAGG
>JBHLQC010000051.1:0-9348 GCA_048885185.1 Candidatus Odinarchaeota archaeon
TCTTTAGATTCTGGTTTAACAACGATGAAGGCTTTGACTTCTTCTCCTACTCGAGGCGTAGGTACACCCACAACAGCACATTCGGCAACGTCTGGATGGCGATAGAGTAAAGCCTCAACCTCTGCTGGAAAGACGGAGTAACCGCTGCGTTTGATGAGGTCCTTTTTGCGATCGCCAATGTAGAGATACCCATCCTTGTCAAAGCGACCGAGATCTCCAGTATGGATCCAGCCTCCCCGGAGAGTATTAGCTGTGGCCGCGGGTGCGTCCCAATATCCCTGAAAGATTTGAGGGCCCCTCGCAAGGATTTCGCCCCATTCGCCAACTGGTAGTTCTTTGGAATCATCCATTTGGTCTACAATTTTCACGTCTGTATTGAAGGCAGGAATACCTACCGATCCAGGTTTCAATATGCCTTGGGGTATTAAGGTGAGAATGGGTGAGGTTTCGGTCATTCCATACCCTTCGACGATGTAGCTTCCGGTTTGTTGTTGGAATTGCTCTAACACTTCAATGGGTAATGATGCGGCACCCGAGAAACAGTTCTCAAGACTACTGATGTCATATTGTTTCAGGTAAGGGCTAGCCAAGAGGGAGACATAGAGGGTGGGTACGGCTACAAGTACAGTAGCATTGTATTGTTGAATACTTTTCATGATTTCTTTGAGATCAGGTCGTGGAATGAGAATAACTGCCGCAGCGATAAGAGTGGATAGAACGATGACACAGGAAAATCCGAAGGCGTGAAAAGCGGGAAGAATTCCTACGAAGCATTCTTCACCGAATCGAACATCGAACCATTCACTTCCAACTTTTGCGTTAAACATCAAGTTCCTGTGACTCAACATTGCTCCCTTAGGAGGTCCTGTTGTACCGCCGGTATAGAGGAGGGCTGCGATATCATCGGGATGACTCTCTACTATTGGAGTACTTGTTGTTTGTTCTTTGAGGATTTTGGGAAGGAGATGAATATCAGGACCTGTCGGAAGTTTAGGATAAGGGATTTTTCGCGTTAACCGTCCAAGCGTTGCTTTTGCCTTGCTGAGATATTCGCCGGTACGGGTATAGATGACTGATTCAACTGGCGTATCTTGCCGCCCTTCTTCGACAACTTCATGAAATATGTCTAAAGCAATGAGATGCTTTACTCCCGCGGAATTTAACTGGTGATGGAGCTCGTGATGTTTAAACAGCGGATTAATAGGTGTGACAATAGCACCAGCTTTGAGGCTTCCAAACAGGGTAATGGGAGACTGGGGAATGTTAGGCAGCATGAAAGCTATGCGATCTCCCCTTTGCACACCTAATTGAATTAGAACGTTGGCTAGTTGATTCGAGAGCGCGTCGAGTTCATGGTATGTGATGGTGCGTCCTTGAAAGTAGTACGCGGGATTGTTTGGACACTGTGTTGCAGTGGCAGCAAGAGTTTCATGAATTGTAGAATCAGGGATTGCAATATCATGTGGTTTTCCTTCAGGCCAGCTTTTGTGCCAAAACCGTTTCATCTACTCACGTCCAATTGTGTGTCAATTATAGTAATTCATGGACCATCTTTGGTATAAATGGTGTAGAGTAAATTTTCTTCTTCTTTCTGTGACCATTCGGAAGCCTTTTTGTTACAAAGCAATATAATCTCCGCATTATTCGTAAAACGAAAAAATGAGGAAACCGGTAATGACAAAGACTATCCTTCTGAAAAAAGAGCCAAAAAAGAAACTGGCTTGGTTAACATTAAACCGACCAGACAAGTTGAATGCAATAAATGAGGACCTTACCCGTGAACTTCAAAAGACCCTTCAAATTGTTGAAGAAGATAAAGAAATTCGAGTTCTTATCATAATTGGTGCAGGGGAGAAAGCCTTCTCTGCTGGAGCAGATCTCTCTGTATTTATGGGTGGAGTCACTCCTGACTTTGCACAATATATTGCAGCAAAGGGTCATGAAATTCTAGCAATGATTGACAAGCTACCACAACCGGTGATTGCAGCAATTAACGGTCATGCATATGGAGGTGGATGTGAAATTGCTCTTGCCAGTGATTTTCGCCTTGCAGCGAAGCGAGCTAAAATTGGCCTCACTGAAGTGAACTTATCTTTGATTCCAGCATGGGGAGGGACCCAACGGTTGCCTCGTATTATCGGACTACAGAAGGCTCGTGAGGCAATCATGTTTGGAAAACGCTTCACTGCGGATGAAGCTTTAGAAATGGGATTGGTTGACCGAGTGTTTCCAAACAACTCGTTTGAGAAAGACGTCCGTGAATTTGCTCAATTGCTTGCTGAGCAATCACCAATCGCGTTGAAACTGGTGAAACAATGTTTGAATTATGGAACCCAGGTTCCTCTTGAGATAGGTCTTGCCTATGAAGCACAGGCCTTTGCAAAGACCTTTACCACCAAGGATCTGTTTGAAGGCATAACCGCGTTCTTACAGAAACGTAAACCCGAATACAAAGGAGAGTAAAGACGAAAAAATTGGTGAATATGTAATGAAAGAACTTCGTGAAACTGTTATTGTAGATGCAATTCGAACACCCATCGGTAGGAAAGACCGTGCTTTTGCACATACCCGACCTGACGAACTCGCCTCCCATGTGTTGCGAGAGATTACAAAGCGAACTAAGGTAGACCCCAAAGATGTCGATGATGTAATGATGGGATGCAATACCCAAACCTCGTGGCAAGGCGCAAATATTGGTCGACTGGCCCTCCTCGGTGCTGACTTTCCCTATACGGTTCCAGGAGCCACAATTAACCGAGCTTGTGGATCTTCTCAGCAGGCTGTGAACTTTGCAGCCCAATCCATTGGTACGTATAATGCGGATATTGTCATTGCAGCTGGCGTAGAACACATGAGCTGGTTACCAATTGGTGCTGACTTTGGTGAAGGCTATGCTGTCTTCAATCCTGAACTCATTAAGAAATATCCATTTATTCCCATGCCTATGTCTGCAGAACGCATGGCAGAAAAATATGAGATTTCTCGCGAAGATTTGGACAAATTTGCGTTATGGAGTCATCAAAAGGCTGTAGCAGCCTGGGATGCTGGAAAATTTGCCAACGAGGTTGTTCCCATTGAAGCCCGTCAAGAGGATGGTAGCTTCAAACTCATAGAAAAGGATGAAAGCCCAAGACCAACTACGTCGATGGAGAAACTGGCAAAACTTCCTCCAATGTTTGGTGGAAAAATTACAGCGGGTAACTGCTGCCCGATTAATGATGGAGCTGCGGCTGTGATGCTCATGTCGCGTGAAAAGGCAGACGAACATGGACTCAAAGCTCGGGCCATTGTGAAATCACAAGCTGTTGTCGGAACAGAACCCGTAGTGTGCCTTGAAGGTCCAATTTTTGCCACACCTCCTTGTCTAGAACGGGCTAATCTCACCATTGATGACCTCCACGCTATCGAAGTGAATGAAGCGTTTTCAAGCGTAGTGATTGCCGCAGGCAAAATGCTCGGATTTGATCCGCTGAACGACCCACGACTCAACGCTCATGGGGGTTCAATTGCGTTAGGACACCCACTCGGAGCGTCAGGTGCGCGCGTCATTACTACACTACTCAATGTATTAGAGCACAACAAAGGTCAATATGGATTGGCTACCTTTTGCTGCGGGTTAGGATTAGGCACGGCTACTATTATCGAGCGTGAGAATTAGCTATTAGAAGGCAAAAAATTCCAAACAGACAATCGTGGATTAGGTGTATTGCTTTAAGAGTCCGAGAATAAATTGGCGAACTGCGGACTTGCCCCGATACACACCATAATGTCCTTCGCAGAGAATGTCAGCTTCTAAGTCTTGAACCAATTTCATGGAAGTTCGCCATTGGGTGATATCACTTCCCCACGCGGCATTGAAAGGACCATGGAGATCTTGTCCAAAGAGAATTCGTCGGTCACCATCGTTATAATAAACGACAATACTACCGGGTGTATGTCCAGGGATATGTAGATATTGAAGAGTTCCGTTTCCCACTGGCACTGTTCCTCTGTCATCGGATAAGGTTACATCAATGGGCGTTGGTGAAATAGAAATACCATATACGTCAGCGGCACTCCCAATCGAATCACCTTCACTGATAACTTTGGCAGCTTTTTCGTGTGCTGCAATCTTGCATTTCAGCCGTTTCTGAAGGGGCGCGGCGCCACCTATATGATCGACATGTTCGTGGGTTAAGATGAGCAGTTCAATTTTCTTCGGGTTCAACTTGAGGTGTTTAATATTCATTAAAAGGCGATCAGTACTTCGACCGATACCCGCATCAATGAGGACAAGGTGTCCCTCAAGGTCAACCAGGTAGATGAAACAATCACCTGGGTCGGTGATGTTGGGACCGCCAATACAATATGTATTCCGGGTGATTCGAAGAGGAGTAGTTTGCACCAAAGTAACCCTCGCTGAAACTATGATTAGTGACAGATGAAATATACACAGTTCCAAGGTTCGGAAAGGCAAAAAGGCTTTTCTAGCTTCAATACAGAAGAGCCATCGAGTTTCGATTGGTGAAAAACATGCCATTTATCATGCAACCTCAATCACTTTCAAAGCAGGTAGATTTGATCGATGTACAGGGATGGGATTTTCGCCACACCACAGGAGTTTTACTTGTTCGCGGGCAGGAAACTGCAATTATTGAAACAGGTCATCACAGGTGTGGAGAACAAATCCTAGCAGCCCTACGAGAGCGTGCTGTGCCTTTGGACACGGTTCGATATGTGTGTGTGACTCATCGACATGGTGATCATTGTGGTGGCGCTACACCAATAGCAACTTCTCTTCCGGAGGTTACGGTTGTGGGACATAAGTATGCGATTGGAACACTCCATGACCCTCATCGGTTGAATGAAGGCGCGCGTCAGATCTTCGGTTCATTTGCTCAGGATATTCAACCCCTTCCTCCTGACATTTCCACCCAAGAAGTCCAGGATGGTTCTCGATTCGACCTCGGGCGTAGTTTAGAACTTGAAGTCATTGGAACGCCCGGACACACCTCTGATCATGTAGCGTATTTTGAGTTGGAGACTAGGACATTGTATACCGGTGATGCCACTGGTTTACTCGGTCCAGAGAGTTTATCTGTAACGCCGACATCATTTCCGCCGAGTTTCAAGTTTGACCTCTATAAATCGTCCATTGAAAAATTACGGACCTATGATCCAGCATTTCTTGTTTTTTCACATTTTGGGGTGGTTACAGGGTCTGACATTCCTGTCATTTTTGATCGAGCTCTTGCCACCCTTGACTCTTGGAAGGAAACCGTTGAACAAGCTTGGCAAAATCAACCATCCCAAACTGCTGTAATGGAGGCGATTCAGCAACGGTTCGCTGACGAGCTCGAGGTCTTTCCTCCCGCCGCGCGACCGTTGTTTATTAAAGTCATGGCTCAAGGTCTATTACAAAGTCTGCAGCCAAAGAACGACTAATGTAACAATAATTGGTAAAACCGAAGCGCTCAAAACCAGTATAAACATAAAATCCAATTCATGCCAGCACCACCGATAGCCATTGATCGAGCGATTTCAAATTTCAACCGACTTCGAAGTCCTGAAGCCCATGCCGAATTTATCGGCTTCGATAATAACGAACTATACGTCCGGTTCACTGGAGTGTTTTGTCAAAGTTGTGGTGTCCTGGATTATTTTGAGGATTTAATCTTCGAACTTGACGATAGGTCACCGATTAGTTTAGCTGTAGTTGATTTTGAAGCAGAAGACGAACTGACTTACCAAGTACGATATCGAATTACCTACCAGAAGCCCAGTTGTGCCCGTTGGTTTACCTAAATCGGACTTAGATTTTAAGCAGGTATATTCAGCTATTTTGGAAGTAAGTACTGCTAAGCGGGTTGGAAGCACTTGATATCAGTGAGGGCACCAGTTCGCTGAGCTTTGTCTTTGAAGAGGGCCTTCACCTTTGTCCCAATTTTTAGTGATTCCGGTTTGATGTTACCAACCTTATGGATAAGACCGCCATCCGTTTTGTCAATTTTGATGAAGGCCAGCACAAGGGGTTCGGGGAGGGCTTCACCGTCCATATCAAAGTAGGTAATCGTATAGGATTCGATGATCCCTGTGGGTGGTACCTCCTTGTAATTGGCTAGTTCAGCGAAACATTTGTCACAGTACATACGTGGTGGCATGTACGTGATATTGCATTTGTCGCACCGAGTCGCAAGAAGCTTCCCGTCTTCGCGTAGAGCTAGGTAGAAACGTTCCCCAGCAACACCGGCTGTGTAGATGTAATCACATTCCATATGTCCAAATTGATGACGAAGTTTACGTGGATCACGGATTTTATCAAATGACATATTATCAGTCCTCCAGTGGTTCCCAGAAGAGAATATCCGTCACAGAACCCTCCCGTTCTTCCGGAGGCTTCCAAACGGCTTTCACCTTCATACCAACATCAATTTTGTCTGGATCGACATTCCCCAGTAGATGAAGAATGCCTACTCCTGGGCTTGCTCCATCTATGTCAATTACTGCGACCAGAATTGGATCTTTGATACGATTCGCGTCAGCATCGAGGTAAGAAAGCGAGAATGTGTTGATAGTTCCTGTATCTTTGACGTAAACCCATTCATCTGTCGCGACAAAGCATTGTTCACAGAACATCCGTGGAGGGACAATGATGCGTTCACACCGACTACACTTGCGCCCAATAATTCGACCCGCTTTCAGCTCATCGAGGAAACGCCCATAAGCAATTCCAGCACTCCATGCGTATTTTGCGTTCGGGCGCCATTTGAAGGTGATGACTTTATCTGATTTAAGCTCCTTTCCTGAAAGAGGTGTTCCAGGCAGTTCTTTCATATTTTTACTCATCTTTTTCCCTCCTTTAGCTATCCCTCTTAAAGACGCAGACCGTGCCGACCTGCATTAAATCACCCCAGGCCTGGCAGACACCTGTCTCTGCTTTGGGGACTTGTCGTTTTCCAGCTTCGTTACGAAGCTGCCAGAAGGCTTCACAGCATTTCATCATGCCTGCTGCAGCAATCGGATTCCCAACGCCAAGTAATCCACCGGACGGACAGACAGGTAGATCTCCATCCCGTGCAGTGACACCCTCAACGGTTAACTTGGGAGCCTCACCTTTCTTGGCAAGTTGAAGCCCCTCTAAGTGATGCAATTCTTTGTAGGTGAAAGGATCATAGGGCTCTGCAAAGCTGACTTCTTTTGGTGGGTCGTTGATTTTTGCCATTTTATATGCCATTTTTGCTGCTTCTTCGACATATTGTGGATAGTAAAGATCGCGATTAGTCCAGTAGGCACTGTCGAGTGACCAGCCAACGCCGTCTAGCCACACTGGTGCATCAGTGTATTTACGTGCGACATCTTCGGATGCAAGAATAAGGGCAGCAGCACCGTCACTGGGTGGACTGATATCAAGGCGATTAACAGGGTAAACCATGATTTCAGAATTGAGGACATCATCGACAGTGATTTTGGCACCTAGTTGGGCGCTGGGGTGGTCGAGGGCATTGCCTTTGTTTTTGACAGCAACTTGGGCGATGTGTTCCTTGGGAATATTATGTACTTTCATATAGCGGTGCATTTCGAGGGCAAAGATCCAGACAAGGTTGGGGTTGAGTGGACGACTAGTGATTGGGTCCCAGATGGTGCGGAAAGCAGTTTGTGGGTGGGGAAAGCAGGGGCTCATTTTTTCTTCGCAGACAACAAGACAGATGTCGTGCATACCTGAAGCAACATGCCACCATCCGCCGATGGGTGAGAAAACGCCCGTACCACCACCCACGTAGACATGGGTGTAGGGTTTCTGGGTGGCTCCTGCACCGTCCAGGAGGTTTTCAGATTTCAGGTGAATGCCATCAAATGCATCGGGGGCGGTGCCCATGACAACACTGTCGATGTCATCACGTGTCATTTCAGCTGATTCGAGGGCCATGTTGACTGCATGGAAGGAAAGTTCTTTTCCCGATTCTTTGAGTCGTCGGCGGAATAGGGTGATTCCTGCACCAACAACAGCTACACGTTTCTTGATATTCATTTTTTCTTCCTCCTGATTACAGTTCGTTGCTCAATACGGCAACGCAACCAGATGCCGTTGGGACGCTTCGCCAGCTTTGGGCGAGGGCGGTTTTTGCATTCTTGATTTGTCGTTTTCCAGCGTGACCACGAAGTTGTTGAACGCATTCTAACAAGGATTGAAGTGCAGAGGCTTCTAGTAGATTGCCTGCACCGAGACGCCCTCCCGAGGCATTGACAGGGAATGAACCATCACGGCTGAATTCGCCATCTTCTGCTAATTTTCCTGCTTTGCCGGATTCGCAGATTTGGAGGGCTTCAAGGTGTTGTAGTTCTTTGTAGCTGAAGCAATCGTCAACTTCAGCGAAATCAATTTCCTTTCGTGGATTTTTGATTCCTGCTCGCTTGTATGCACGATCGCGTGCGAGGTTTGTGTAACCTGCAGCACTCCAGTCACGGGCTTCGAGCCAAGGTGTATCAGAACACCAGCCCAAGCCTTTCAGCCAGATTGGATGATCTGCTAGTTCTTTTGCTTTTTTTTCCGAAGCTAGAACCATAACGATGCACCCATCAGCAAGTGGGCTGATGTCGCGCTGGGTGAGTGGATGAGAGACCATCGTTGAGTTGATGACCTCGTCAATTGTTATATCTGCAGGAAATGCAGCGAGAGGGTTATCCATAGCGTTGTGTTTATTTTTCACAACAACACTCGCGCATTGTTCCCGCGTTGTTTTGGTCGCATGCAGGTATCGTTGCATTTCTAATCCCGCGATGAAGTACGGATGGGCGTTGAATGCACGATTATAGACAGGGTCTAATGCATGGGACAAAATACCATCAAAGGTGAGCATATCCGAGGCTTTACAGTGAGCCTCAACTGCCACCACATCAAATAATCCGGTTTCAATCTGCATCGCACCATTACTTATGGCAAGCAGACCGTCACCTCCAATCGTACACACTGAACGGAGTACAGCACCGAGTTGATCGGGAACGAACTCATCGAAGATAGAGTATCCTTCCCAGTAGTCTTCTGCTGCTGTGAGAAAGCTGCCGATGTCTTTACGGGCGTTGACGCCTGCATCGGCATAGGCTTTGACGGCGGCTTCAAACATCTGTTCTTTGAAGGAAAGGTCCGGTGAGGTACTGCGAAAATCTGTGTGTCCGACACCGACTATGGCCACTGTCAAGTGGAGTCCCTTCATCTAATTCTTTTATTACGGGCAATAATTGGATTGAATTCCATATTGTTACCCTGAAGTGACTTGAATTGAAAAGTTGTTATTCAAAAGCCTTCCGGACCGCAAAGATATGGAATTTATAACTTCCGCACAAATAGTGGAGCTTATTACACTTCAATGC
>JBHLQC010000052.1:0-9302 GCA_048885185.1 Candidatus Odinarchaeota archaeon
AAAGCGGAAACATTGGAGAACCTGCATTGAACCTTGGCAAACTGGTAATCGCACCTTGCCTGAAAACACATTTCATTGCCAAATTCACAGCGAGTATGAAAGTGATGATGGGGTTGTTGAAGCGGCAAGATCGTTTGAAAATGCATATGCGGAAACTCGAATTTAAAATCGCTGATCTCGCGTCGTACTTCCACCCCACACTGGTCGTAATGGATGCCCGGAAAGTCTTTGTGACGAAAGGACCCGCTTCTGGGCAACTGGAAACTCCGAATGTAATCTTTGCTAGCCACGATATGGTTGCTATAGATGTTGAGGGAGTCCGGCTTCTACAGAGCTATAATGCAAAAAATAAACTCAATAAACCAGTTTGGGAATTGGATCAAATCGCCCGGGCAAAAGAAATAGGATTTGGTGCAACTAGCGACGACGACATTAGACTTATTCAAGCCCCATGAATATCCTCATTTCATACAGTACGATATCCTCTATTCAAAACGGTAGGATTCACCACTGTGTGCAGTGACTAATCTGACACTTGAATGATATCATCGAAATGTCCATCTCGGATTTTGTTAAGGACAACAAAAGACCGAGTTTTTTCAATAAAATCTTGATTGCGAATCTGCTCGATGATATCCTCAAAGCAAGGGATATCCTCGCAAATGATTTTGATGATGAGGTCGAACTCACCGGCCACCGTATAGATTTCAACAATATTTTCGATGTTCCGGAGTGCCTTGGCCACCTTTGGTCCAGGCATACGACCCACATTAACACCCACAAGGACTGTGATTGGGTTGTTGGCTTTCTCATAATCGATATTGACAGTGAATCGTTCGATAACACCAGTGTTGACTAACCCATCGATACGCCTACGAACTACTGATTCAGAAAGCCCAAGGGTTCGGGCTAGTCGTGCGATGGGTTGTCGAGCATCCCGAATAAGGTGTCGGAGAATGCGTCGATCTGTTTCGTCAAGGGGAATCTGTGTCATGATGTCACATCCGTAACATTTTAATGGGAACTTTCTGTCACCCAAAATCTACTAGTTTCTAGGCTAAATTTAACCTCTTTCCGTCAATCCCTTAAAAGGTACTGGTGGCTTTATAATTTTATGAGGGAATAAAACGCGTATTCTTACACTCTCTTATATAGTATTGGTGGATTCCAATGACAAAGGATCCGTTTGTATATGTTGATGGTGAATTTATACCAAGTCAGGAAGCCAAAGTGTCAGTGTTTGATCATGGACTCCTCTACGGCGATGGTATCTTTGAAGGCATCCGTGTTTATAATGGGGTTGTATTCAAATTAGATGCCCACCTGGACCGATTATATCGGAGTGCTAAAGCGATTGACCTGACGATTCCTCTGGACCAAGAAGCGATGAAGGAAGCTCTTTTAGAAACATTACGTCGGAATGGGTATACTGATTCCTATATCCGCCTATTAGTCACCCGGGGAAAGGGAGATTTAGGTGTGAATCCGAATAAGTGTCCGAAGGCGTCGGTAATTATCATTAATATTCAGGTAGAGCCGATGCATGGGCATGGATCAAAAGAGAAAGGAATTTCAACCATCGTTGCAGGTGTGCGTCGTCAGGCGCCTGACTCGAGTAGCCACGAGATTAAATCATTAAATTATTTGAATAGCATTCTTGCTGTGTTGGAGGCCAACCGGCAAGGTGCAGATGATGCTATCATTTTAGATCACAGGGGATTCGTCGCTGAGTCGACAGGTACGACCCTAGTTGCTGTGATTGATGGAGGGCTGCATGCCCCGCCATTAACCGCAAGTATTTTGGATAGCATTACACGGCGTTTTGTGTTGGAGATGGCGAAGGACCTTGGTATTGAGGTTAAGGAAGTGGATATGACGTTATTCCAGTTGTTGATGGCCGAGGAAGTGTTTCTCTGTGGGTCAATGGGAGAAATTACTCCAGTACGCAGTATCAATGGAAAAGCAGTTGGATCCAAGACTCCTGGTCCAGTGACGGAAAAATTGATTACTGAATTTAAGAAACGGCGTCGGTTGCCCCAATACGGTACAAAGATTGCTTAGACAGGATATTACAAGATGAGAAGAGAGGGTGTATGAATGACTGAACAAGATTTCGGTGAAATGCGCCTGTCAATTCGGATTGCTCTTTTTGCGGTATTGACCGCATTGACAGCCGTGTTAACAGTTATCATTGAAATTCCCGTCCCTGCTACTCAGGGCTACATCAACTTAGGTGATGTTGGAGTCTTGTTGGCTGGGCTTTTGTTGGGTCCGTTTGGTGGTCTGGCGGGTGGACTTGGTTCTGCTTTAGCTGATGTGGCTTTAGGCTACTATCTATATGCGCCTATCACCTTTGTAGTCAAAGGACTTGAAAGCACAATCGTTGGATTGATTATGTGGACCTTCAAACCGTTTAGCCGATTTGAGATTCGAATTGTGGTTGCTGTTCTCTTAGGTAGTTGTGTCATGGTCTTTGGTTATTTCACTGCTGAAGTAGTGCTTTTCGGTACTGCTGCAGCGTTAGTTGAGGTCCCTGGGAACATCTTCCAAGTCGTGTTTGGGAGCATTGTTGCTGTGAGTGCTTTTCTGGCAATCTACAAAGGCTTGCCATACTTCAGACAAAAACCATCTTCGGCTGGCAAAACAATAGAAGATGAGTAAGGCTTTAGATAGGCACTATGGTGCCTTTCAGTGTTGATGACACAGGACTATGTTTTTTAAAGTACCCAGTTAGTGCATCGATGGCTTTCAAATTTAGTGTGCGATGATTTTTCCCATAATGAGCGGGAATTCCTTGCACGGTGAGATAACAGACTTGATAATTCTTTGAGGGATTCAGGGTATGTCCACCGATGAAGAATTCTTGAATGCGTTTTCGGTAGGGGTTTTCGATTCGAAAGTAGATGTTGAGCCCAAGGCAACGTTTAACGTAGCCTCCGATTTGCCTGTAGGGATCCCGTGAAAAGGTGTTTTCGAGGTTATCCTCCATCATGTTCCAAAGTTCCTTGCCCGTGATGTCACAAACAGAGATGGGTGGATTGTCTGGGATAATGTTCCATAGGTCATTCATGGTGACATCGCCAGGAGGAATAGGCGCACCATAACGCCAACCGTTAGAGAATCCTAATTCTGTGTTACTCGCCTCAAGGCAAGCTTGGAGAAGAAGATTATCCATAGTAGATTCAAGTGTGCGCCATCTAGTGAGCGTGCTCCGGCTTTGCCCAACGACTGTTTCCAACATTGATCGTTGTGATTTGGAAACACTTCGATCAATCATATCCTTGATGGCTTGGTTAGGTTGGATGTGTTCCTCAACGGGAATGAGTTTATGGTCAAATGTTTTCACATGGTTGTTAACGATTTTCAAGTCAAGACGCCCGATGAAGGAACCATGACAACCGGATTGGATGATAGTTGCCCGATTGACCACGACGGGTTGATTGAGTCGATTGTGCGTGTGACCACTGAGGAGTACATCAATGCCATCGACTTCTGATGCCAGTTTCAGGTCTTGGGGATAGCCGAGATGGGAAAGGATGATAATAAGGTCAACCCGTTCCTTTTCGCGAAGATGTTTGATGTAGTTGGGCAGTTCCTCATTACCGAGTGTGAAGTAGATGCCTTCACTGAAGGAGGGAGGCATGGTCTTGTCAATAATGTTGGAAGCAACACCAATGACTCCAATGTGTAACCCGTTTCGTTCAAGAATTGTGCCCGGGGAAAATAGGAGTGTTTTTGTGTCCTTTGCGAAGCAGTTGACTGCAAGCATGGGATGTTCCAGTTGATGGGTAAGTGATTGGAATTCAGCCGGACCATAGGCGAAGTCCCAATGGGCTGTCATTGCATCAAATGCCATTGCGTTGAGGATAGGAACCATAGCTTTGCCTTTGCTTTGAACGACGGGATAGGTGCCATGGAAGGTGTCTCCATTATCAAGAGTTAGTACAGAGTTCGGATGTTCTACCTGAATTTGACCAAAGAGGGTGGCGATTCGCGCAAACCCTCCCACTTCTTGTGTGATCGTTTGTCCGCTTTTCCAGAAAATTTCGTGGTGGGATTCGAGATAACCATGACTATCATTGAGTTGGAGGACTGTGAGGTGTTTTTCTTCCGGCATATTGACCACTCACTACTCTGCCGAATTCCCAGGTAGAGAGAATATACTCCTACCTGCACTTGAGGATTCCTATTTAAGAGAAAAGAAAATGGAACCTAGCAAGTTCTGGTATTAACTTGATTGCGACCCTTTGGACTGATTTGCTTTGGATTGGGGGAAAGGACAAGGCTCCATGGAGGCCTGTAAGCTTTTCACAGATTCTTGAATCAAAAAGTTCCATGTAAGTGGTCCAAGATCAAGAAGAGCATTCAAAAAGTAGTCCCAAGTCTGAGGTCCAAGATTCAGGGATTTTTCAAACGCATTTTTCATGGCCACAAACCGATTTTTTGTGCTGGCTGTGACACCAATTGCTGTCCACTTTTCTTTTGAAGTGCTAGTCATCAGGTAACCTCCATTGATTGGAATTTTAGAATTGAATATTACCTTGACAATATTCGCATTAGTTTTTGAAGCTGTCGGCTGGAACATCGTTTTCAAGGTCATTAGATGTGAAATGTTGACTGGGATTCAGAAGTAATCATGTGTGGGCAGATTTATTTTGGGAAAAAGAGGGAATGGAGGTAGAATAGGTGAATCCACTGCATGCGTGTAAAAGCCTTGGTTGCGGGACTCAAAGAGTTGGTTGAGGAGCTGGGTGCGGAAGGGTGGCATGAGTTTCGGACCCCCGATCGGACTCGGATCGATTTCGCCGTCACACAGAGTTCAAACCGGCTCTTAGCCGTGGAGTTTGAGCGTTCTAGAAAATGGTTGTTTGCCCGGGTTCTGTATAATTCGGTGAAAGCTCAACGAGCCGAGTTTCCCGCGATTCTGTTTGTTTATCCCTTCTATGACCTTCCCCGTGCTGGTCGTTCATGGGTTCCCGATTATGTTGAGGATACGTTGGGCCTTCGGTTGGCGTTATGTCATCCTCGTGATTGCTTAATAGCGGCACGTACACTTATTTGTGAGCAGCTACAGCTTCCGGTTCCAACTGATATTACTGAGACGGATTGCGTCATCTCTTCAAACTCGCAACCGGACTCACTGAAAGTTGGTGCAGAGGCGTGGAAGTCTATGAAATCTCGCTCCGTTACCAAAAAGGCGCGAAAACGTCGGGTAACGAAAACATCAACAAAAAAGAAGAAAACCAGTTAGCTGGTTGAAAAGAATTCAATAATTTGGGCACGAAGCTTATAATCTCACAATACACAGTTCTGATAGTGTTTGAGCAGGGGAATACACATGGCTGATACTATTGATCAAGTGATATCCGACCGGCTTGAAGTTCTTTCCCGGACGACCTTCCCGATTAACTATGTATTTTCTAAGACCTTTGAGTATGCGCGTAACCATCGAGATTGTGCTCTGACCATTGTTACAAAATCAGGTACCCAGGTAAACTTCACGGAACCGGTCAAAGTGCATCCGAAATTATTGGATCGCGAAGGAGCATTTGCATATCGAAGACGATTGTATTATGTGAAAGAACTGAAAATTCTTGATAGTTATTTAGTAATCACTCAGGACCAACTTCAACTACCCGAAGGGAAAAATCCCAAAGAGAATGTGGGACACTTCGTAAGGGCGGCATCACCGTATGTAAAAGCTGTGGATGATATTATTCGCCGACGATTTGGTACGATAGTAATTCGGATTTCGACTAAAGATAAGCCGCTTGTGTTGCATCGTCAAACGGTGAAAGGTAAACAAAGCCTTACAGCAAATGAACTCCTAGCAGAAATTGGAATCCCGTTAGAACTCAGACTAGCAATTCGAGAAACTCTATTTAGAAGTAAACCAGGTCCAGAAATCGAGGAAAAAGGTCAGAAGAAAGAGACAACGGTAAAACCCTCATCTTTGACTCTAGAGGATGGACGAGTTATCCTTTATTCTCCAGGTAGTATTCAAGCGCAGGAATTCATTGAATTAGGGAAAGTTCCTTACAGTTTCAAAGGCGAAGAGGGTCCAGTACCTGCCCGTGTTATCATTACCAGTTTTCTTCAATTTGAAAACAAGACAGTCGCCCAATTGCTGGAGGCATATAGCGATTTAGCTTTTCTACCCTTCTTCTTCGATCTCTACTTAGAGCAGGGAGGACCGCCAATTCGAAATGTTGCGCTTTTTGATGAACAACTAATTATTGGTAGGACCCCAAAATCCAATATTCATGAAGGAGAATTCGAAATATTCCTAGCAAAATCAGGAATCGACACGCATCTCTTGAAAGGTGAATAACATGTACCGAATATGAGGAAAAACTCTTCACAACTTTTTCTTAATCGCATCGACCCCAAGATTGAACGCATTGAGATTGACTTCTTTTAATCGTCGTATTTTCGAGATTTCTTTTTCCAACATGTTCTCTTTCACGGGTGTGAGATTTGCCCCTGCAAGAGCTCCAACCATCACAGTATTCATCACTAAGGGATCCCCCGCTTGTTGGGCTAGATTCACTGCATCTAAAGTAAATAAGCGAGAACAAAGTGAACGAAGCCGATTCTCAACCTCTTGGACAGGAGGATATTCAAGTTGACCAGTAAGCACTTCAATAGGATGAACGGGGTGCATGTTGACAATGGCAATGCTTTCAGGATTCAGGTAAAGTGAACCCACGCGAAGAGCTTCAATGGGTTCAAAACCAAGCAGCAAATGGGCGGAGTGATTGGGGATAAGTGGACCTACGTCACGCTTGCTTATTCGAATATGGGACATTACTGACCCGCCACGCTGAGCAGCGCCATACGTTTCTCCAATCGCCGCGAAATAGCCTTTAGCCTTGGCTGCGTCCGCAATCAAACGTGATGAGAGAACATTCCCTTGACCACCTACTCCAGCAATCACAATATTGAAAGGATCATCATAAGTCAAACTACTCACTCCTCAACTTGATAGATAGCATTGTGTGGGCATATATCAACACACACGCCACACCCATTACATAAGGTGACCTCAATTCGGGCTTTATTGGATTCGTTATCCCAAACACACGCAGGACAATTGAATTCCACCGAACAAATCTTACATTTTTCTCCAAAGCATTTGTCAGTATCAACCTTGAATACTGGAATGGGTTCTTGTCGTTGTCTCCTTTGGCGATTGGTGATTAAGGCACATTCTCGCCGAAATACGATAGCCTGGCTTTCCTCGGAGGTCAATGCCTTATAGACTGTATCAATTGATTCCTTGATTTTGAACGGGTCAACCACTGAGACAGATTGAAATCCAATTCCTTGGAGGACTCGCTCAATAGGAACTGTTGAAGCCACATCTCCTGTTGCTGTTAAACCAGTACCAGGATGTGGTTGGAATCCTGTCATGGCCGTTGCATTATTATCTAGCACACACACAATGGCCTTTGATTGATTATAGACAATATTGACTAAAGCGGGGAGACAGGCATGGAAGAAGGTCGAATCACCAACAACAGAAACAATCGGGTCCTTGAGTCCAAATTGGTCTAGCTTACCAAGGCCACTGGCAATTCCTACTCCGGCACCCATTGAGTGTTGGGTGCGTACCAAACCGTGATAGAATACACCGAGTGAATAGCATCCGATGTCCCCAGTGACAATGCCTTTACCTTTATTGCGTTTGATTGCGCGGTAGATACTGTAGTAAGCAGGTCGGTGGGGACAGCCAGGACAGAAGGTGAGGAGCCGTCTTGGTACAATATCAGGGGCTTTACTAGCAGCAAGAAGGTATTCTTCCTGCGCTGAAGTATAGGTGAGTTTTTTCACAGCAGCAATTGATTTGATTGCTAGATTGATATCAACTTCACCATAATTAGGAATGTGTCCTGTTAATTTTCCATAGAATTTGGGAATAGTCTTTGCTGGTAGCTCTGAGGCTAGACTGCGGATTTGTTCTTCCAGATAAGGGTCTACTTCTTCAAAAAAAAGCACTTCAGTTGTCGTCTTTAGGCGATCGAGAATCATAGCCTTGGGTAATGGCGAAATTGTGCCGATTCGCAGAATGCCAACATCCTGTAGCTGGAGAATTTCCACTGCTTCTTGGACGTATCTCCAGGCAATTCCTGATGTGATGATCAAAAGAGATGGTTTCGCGGGTCCATCATACCTATTCCAGGTTGACTTTTCAAATTCTTCTTCACGAACTTTTTCCAAACGGGTATGCAATTCGCCATGACGTAGATGAGGACGAGGAAGATTATGTAAAGAGAGATCATAATTAAATTTCGCAGTTCTTGGAGTTCGTGTGATTTTTCCTAATTTAAAGGGAGCCCGGCTGTGTGCTAACCGTGTTGTTTCACGGATCATTACAATGACGCCATGTTTTTCAGATAGCTCAAAAGCGTAGGGAACAATATCTTTGGCTTCCTGATGGGTGGATGGCTCAAGCACAACGATATCTGAATAGAATCCTAGCGGTCTGGAATCACCCTCTGCTGTGGAACTGTGAGCAAAGGGATCATCCGCCACTACAAGTACTAAACCTCCGGGTCCATGACCGGTGTAGGCGATGTTGACGAGAGAATCTAGTATCACGAAGAGTCCATTGAGCTTCATGGATGCCATGGCCCGTAAGCCAGTCCAGGAGGCGGCAGTAGCTGCTTCAAAGGCGACTTTTTCGTTGACACTCCATTCAACATAGATCCCAGATTCTTTTGAAACAGTGGCTAAATTTCCTAAAATCTCTGAAGACGGAGTGCCAGGGTATGCTGCAGCAAATTGAACACCCGCTTCAAGCGCACCACGCGCAATAGCATCATTACCTAAGCCGATAACCGTGTCACCAGCTTTTCCGGTCATTGGTGAATTACTCATTGCTATTCACATCATTGTAATAGGCATAAGCATAATGGAGCAACTACGTGAAAGTCCTGTGAAAATAAAACCTTTTAGCCACAACCAACATCCTTAGTAAAATTCATACCAACTAACCCAATACCTCAATTCCAAAATAGATGATAAAGCATGACACGAAAATCGACTGAAAAAATGAAAGTTGTTGATTTTCATTTACACGTAGGAAAACGTGAACACTGGAACCCAGCCATACATGTCCTTCTGAATCAATTAAACCCAGGACTTTATGAAATTCAAGATGAAATCATGACACCCGAAAATATCGTAGGGATGCTTGATGAGAGTGGGGTAGATTGGGCAGTTGTTTTAGCAGAACTGTCACCGGAAGTAACTGGCGTAGTAACCAACGAGTTTGTTGTTGAGTTCTGTGAAAATCACTT
>JBHLQC010000053.1:0-9217 GCA_048885185.1 Candidatus Odinarchaeota archaeon
TGGTTGTTGTTGGCTATGCTGATACCGATTGGACCGTTTCGGCTTCACGCATTATGTTCAGAGAAGTAGAAATCCGTGGGTCTCTAGGATGTCGTCCAGTTGACTATCCTCCCCTATTGAGAATGGTTGAAAAAGGAATTATTCAAATAAAGCCAATTATTGACAGCAAACGTCCGCTTGATGAAATCAACGAGGCATTCAAACTACTTGAAGAAGGAAAGGTTCTGGGTCGAATTATCATTATTCCCTAAGACTCTCTTGTGAATCTATTTTCCTTTCCATTCTGGTTTCCGCTTCTCTAAGAAAGCCCTTAGTCCCTCTGAGGCATCCTCTGTATTCTTCAACGAGTCAAGATAAATCTCAGTGGATTTTTCAATAGCTTGCATGAAGTCAAGGTGCAAACTCTCATAAACAGCTCGACGAATATACCGGAGCATGATAGGACTATGCCCTTTGAGTTTAGTAATAAATTCGTTGACGGTGTTTTCCAATTGACCCGCAGGCACTGCTTTGTTAATAAGCCCTATCCTTTCAGCTGTTTCAGCTGTAATACTATCTCCAGTGTAAAGTAGTTCAAAGGTTCGTTTTTGGCCAATAAGGTGATGCATTGCTGCTGCGGCTATTGTGGGTACGGCACCAACTTGGATTTCCGGTTGACCGAACTTAGCTGAATCAACAGCAATCACCACATCACAAGCGAAGGCAATCTCACAACCACCCCCCAACGCAGATCCTTGAACCACTGCGATGACAGGCTTATCCACCTCGATGAGCGCTTCAAACACCTTATTGAATGCCGCTAAGGTTTTCGGTGCATGCTCTGGGAGGTGTTGCTCCACATCCACTCCAACAGAAAAGAAACGATCACCAGCTGTTTTCAAAAGAATGATATTGGCCTCTATGTTACCCTTTAGCTTCTGAAGAGCATCCTGAAGTTCTGTAAGTGTTTTTTGGTCAAAAATATTCAAAGGTGGCCGATTTACCAAAATAGTAGCTACACCATCGGAAACATCAACCTTGATACTAGAATAACCGGAACTCATGACATTTCTCCATCCAAACCCGAATTCAATGTTTCCTGAAATATAGACAAGAAAGAGACTTAAGTCTATACTATCACTAATGAATAATCAGGCTGGCTGAGAACCATGTTGCTTGACGAATTAGAGGCAGATGGCTTAATTGTGAACTTTAACAAGGCTCCTCAAACAAAACCAAAGCATCTGCCCAAAAAAGTTCTTATCTGGGATGAAACCCTCCGGGATGGCGAACAAACACCTGGCACGAGTCTTCTAATTGATGAAAAAATCGAAATTGCTAAGCTCATGGATGAAATGGGTGTTGCCATTATCAACGTCGGTTTTCCTGCAGTTTCAAAAGATGAACAAGAAGTCGTTCGACGAATAGCTGCTGAGGGCTTCAAACAAGCCAAAATCTGTGCTCCAGCTCGTGCCCTCAAATCAGATATCGACGTCGCAATCCAGTCTGGAGCGGAAGAAGTACCCATCTTCATCGCATTCAGCAATCTCCATTTGAAATACAAACTAAAGAAAACACCTGAAGAAGCACTCGCCATCGTAACAGACTGTGTTGAATATGCAAAGAAACATGGAGTCATTGTTGACTTTGTCACTGAAGATACTTCTCGTACTAGCATTGATAGCACAGTCAAAATTTTCAAAACGGCAATCGAGGCGGGTGCCGATCGTGTCGTCATAACAGATACCGTGGGCTTTCTGAGGCCTGAATCGATGCGATATTTGGTCTCCCAAATCCGTGACCGACTCTATAAAGAGGTTAAACGGAAAGTTCCTCTCTCAATTCATAACCACAATGACTTTGGATTGGCAACTGCCACCACATTGGCAGCAATCGAAGAAGGAGTTACGGTTCCCCATGTCTGTGTTGCCGGTTTTGGTGAGCGGGCAGGTAATGCCCCTCTTGAAGAAGTTGTTATGGCATTAGAAATCCTCTATGATGTTCGAACTGGTGTTAAAACTGAAAGAATTCAAGAACTTGCAGATCTTGTTAGTGAATCGTTTGCTATTCTTCTTCCTGTCCATAAAGCAATTACCGGCGAAAACGCTTTTTCACATGAAGCTGGGATTCATGTTCATGGCATCCTCTCTCATCGACTCACATACGAACCTATCCCTGCAGAAACTGTTGGGCGAAAAACAGAGTTCTATATGGGCAAACATACTGGGAGCCAGATTGTAAAAACAAAACTTGAAGAAAAAAACATCAAAGCTTCTGAGAAGCAGATTAAACAAATTGTCTCACAAGTAAAAGAAACACACAAACTTCGAGATAAAGTCGATATGCTAAGACAATTACATAGAGCTGCAGAACTCCTCCGAGAAACTCGTCTAGGATTGAAGGAAGAGGAATTCTGGAATATTGTGAAAGCTGTTACTGGGAAAAAACCTAAGAACTGATTAAACTCAAATATTGTTTGTCACTTAGGAAAATTATAGAAAGGTGAATGAAATTCCAACAAAAAGAAAGAAGCTCATCGACAAAGCAGTTAAAGACGTTGCGAATTTAATGGTGGCTGCTGCTACCACCGCACCTAAATCTAAGGGCTTCGATGATCTTACCATTGAAATTGTGTCGGGAGTAACTATTTCACAAATATCAAAAGAAATCAAAAAAATGCGACAAGAAGATCTCACAAGCCAAACCTTTTGGTTCCTGGAACCTGACGCTGAAGCCATAAAAGAAAGTGCTGTGATTTTTCTCATCGGGATTCATGCTAAACGCCCCCCATTAACACTAGATTGCCAAGCCTGTGGCTTCGAAACCTGTGCTGATTATGAACAAGCCATACGCCAAAACAAAACTACCGCCCTCTGTGCCTTCAAAATTCTAGATTTAGGTATCGCCGTCTCCTCGGCAACAACAGTGGCAGCTCAGCACTTCATAGATAACCGGATGATGTGGTCCGTCGGGATGGCTGCAAAACGATTAAAACTAATTAAAGGTGACATAGTCCTCGGAATCCCCTTAGCTGCAAAGGGCAGTAGTCCTTTCGTTGACCGTTACCTTCGATTTTTCCTTCAACGGGCCCGGGACCAAGGAAAGAATCTAACTCAAGTCCTTCGTGATCAAGGATTTAATCTTTAGAGCGAGCGGTCCGAGGATTCATCCAAGTCAGAGTCATTCACTATCTGCCTGAGGATGCGAGTCATTCTGCGCCCCTTGGCAGTTGCTACAATAACCCGTGCATCTTCCTCAGAATGCTTGACTAATCCGGTTTTCTCAAGTAATGAAACATGATGAGTTACGACGGCTGTCGAATCACCACCCGAATTGGGTTGCGCTGTTTTCAAGTATTGTCGTAACGATTTATTCGTGCCAAAATCCCTGTCGGATAAAAATTCTAATATTGCCACTCGTGAAGGATGAGTAATTGCTGAAAGCAGACTGCGAACATTATCTGAATACCAATTGGTCATATAACGGTCTCCTTACTGTTTTTGTGCATACAAATAGTATTTCTTTTCATCAGCATTAACTAATACTCAATTATTATAAAACATTTACGCAAAAATTCTTAAGGAATACCTACAAGTACCGCTCGAAGAAAATACTCCCTACCCAGTGCTTCAGGACAGGAAGATCCTATGTTTGAAAAATTCAAAGAATGGTACGAAAACCGTCACGACTATGCAAAAGCTTGGAAAAAACGAACGGGCGGAAAAGTACTCGGTTATTTCTGCACTTATGTCCCAGAAGAACTCCTCATTGCTGCTGATATCCTTCCCGTTCGCATCCTAGGTAGCCATGAGGCACAGGATGTTACCGAACCTCATATCTTTGGAATGTTTTGTCCCTTTTGCCGTGACTGCTTGGCTCAAGGTTTGAAAGGTCGATTCGATTACCTTAATGGAATTATGATTGCCCAATCGTGTCTCCATATCCGTCAAACGTACAATAGCTGGGTAAAACACATTCCCCAAGAGTTCAGCTATTACATGTATACGCCCCATGGAATCCAAACCCCACATGCCTATCCCTATCTGCAAGGTGAACTGGAAGTTTTCAAGGAAGCTTTGGAAAAATGGATAGGTCGCTCCATTTCAAACAAAGACATAGACCGTGGCATTGAGGTTATGAACAAGAATCGTCAACTAATGAAACAAATCTATGAGTTTCGGAAACAGGATAACCCTCCATTAACAGGGCTAGAAGCAATGTACATGGTTGTTTCTAGTCAAATGGTCGAAAAGGAGGAACACAATCAAGCACTAGAAGCTGTACTCAAAGAACTACCCAATCGCAAACTTGACAGAAACACTGGAACTCGCCTTATGATTATCGGGAGTGAGGATGACGACACAGAATTCGTTAAAATGGTGGAGTCATTAGATTCTACACTTGTCATTGATGAACATTGTACAGGCACCCGATACTTCTGGAACGAAGTTGAACCCCAAGACGATCGCTTGGCTGCAATTGCTGCCCGATATGTTAATCGACCTCCTTGTCCAAGTAAAGATTGGCCTGATCGAAAACGATTCCCACACATTTTACAACTGGCAAAAGACTTCAATGTTGAAGGCGCCCTTGTTATTCAACAGAAGTTCTGTGATCCCCATGAATTAGATATGCCCGCTTTGCGATCAATGCTGCAAGAGAATGGTATTCCAACCTATTTCTTAGAATTTGATGTAACAGTTCCAATTGGACAATTTAAGACACGTGTTGAAGCGTTTCTGGAAACATTTGCGCTACCCGATTTGTTTTAGGTGATGAAAATGACTGAGATGAAATATCAAACTAAACCCTTGGATATCTGGAATGAAGGGAAAGCGTTACGACAACAATACTATGAGAATTATGCAAAAGCTCATGAAAAAGGTGGAATCCGATGGGCTGGTGGAGCCTGGGCTTATAGTGCGGTTCCTGCTGGTCTAGGTGACGATGTGTGGAGTCTTACTGGTGAACCATATGGAGCTTCAGTCGCATTCAACAAGGCTTTTGCAGCTCGATGCCAAGAAGCTATTGAAGCGAAAGGATTTGCCCGAGATCTCTGTGCCTATTTACGAAATTATCTTGGTTCAGTCGTGCTAGATGAATACGTGTTTGGTGGCAAGTTTCCCAAACCAGATTTCATGTGGACAACTCATATTTGCTGTAGTCACGCAAAATGGTATCAAATCGCTAGCGACCTAGAAGGGGGAGTACCCTTCTACTGTATTGATGTAAGCACAGGGTTATTTCAGGATTTCAACGAACGGCGTCGTGAGTATGTGGTCAATCAATTGTTGGATGGCATCGATTGGCTTGAGAAGACCACTGGTCGAGACTATGACGATGAAAAACTAATCCAAGCTGTGTACAACGAATGTGAGGCGACCTCTATTTGGGCAGAGATTTGTACATTGAACAAAACCATTCCTGCACCGCTTGATGAAAAGACGATGTATTCGCTCTATGTATTTGGCACCATCATGAAACATCGTCCTGAAATTGTTGCATTCTATCGTAAACTTCGTGATGAAGTCCAAGATCGAGTCGATAACAAGATCGCAGCGGTGGGTAATGAAAAACGCCGGGTCATTACTGACACCCAGCCCCCATGGGGCTTCCTCGAGGTGTTCCGGTACCTTGAATCATATGGGGTGGTATCTGTTGGATCGCTTTACACTTTTGCATTGATAGGGGCATGGGAGGTAAAAGACGATGGAACTTGGGGTCCCAGAACAACTCCACAAGAGCAAGGAATTGATATTACTACACGAAAGCAAGCTCTTGAAGTTCTAGCTGATTGGACCCACTCTCGACCTGAATGGCAGCACTTCTATTCGGCCCACAAAAAAAGCGATATGATGCTGCGGATTGTTCGAGAATGGAATGTTGATGGTGTTATGTTGCATTATAATCGCGGGTGTGAAGGTCTGTCGTTGAACATCGCAGAGAATCGTCTCGCTTTCAAGGAAGCGGGTGTCCCTGTTCTTCCGTTTGAAGGTAACATGGGTGATGAACGAGAGTTCGATTTGGAACGCACGAAGAAGGCGGTGGATTCCTTCTTGGAATTATTAGGAGTCAAATAGGAGATTGACAAAAATGATTACTGCGGGAATTGATTTTGGCGCAAAGAATGTGAAAGTTGTCATTATCAATGATGGTAAAATAGTTGGAAAGGGAACTGCAATAACAGGCTTTGATCTCAAAATTGCAGTCAAGGATGCCTCAGAGATGGCTCTTAAAGCTGCAGGATTGAAACTCGAAGATGTTGCTCACATCACAGAAACAGGAATTGGTCAAGGATCAGTCGAGTTTGCAAAGGATAGTATCAGCGAAGTCGGAGCAAATGCAAAAGCAGGGGTCAAATTACTGCCATCAGCTCGAACGATCATTGATGTAGGAGCTGAGGAAGCTCGTGCAGTCAAATGTAATGAATCTGGTGGTATGGAAGATTTTGTTGTGAATGAACGATGTGCTGCTGGTGCAGGTGCATTCGTTGAAGCCATGTCCCGTGCACTTGAAGTTGAACTGGAGAAGATGGGTCCTATGTCTTTGGAAGCTACTGAAGCAGTTCCTATGAATGCTCAATGTACTGTTTTCGCTGAATCTGAGGTTGTATCGCTAATTCATGCTCAAACACCAAAAGCAAACATCGCCCGTGCAATACACGATGCCATTGCGGAACGAGTAGTTTCAATGGTCCGAAGGTTGGGAATAACAGAGGATGTCCTCTTGGTTGGAGGATTAGCCTACGATGTTGGTTTTGTCGATTCAATGAAACGTGGATTGGGCGTGGAGGTCCACGTGCCAGAGAATCCCGAATATGTAAGTGCCTACGGAGCTGCCTTGGTAGCCCAGGAAAGGGCTAAGGAGTGATGAAAATGACAAAGAAAGAATTTTGGAGATGGCCAGAATATCGACATACCGTTGATGGCATCGACCCGAAAAATGGGAAGGTGATAAGTGGAGGAGTCGATATTGGATCTGTCAGTTCGAAGACAGTAATTATGGTTGATGGCGAAGTCTTTGCTCAAAGCGTCATGCGAACTGGGTCTAGTAGTCCTGATAGTGCTGAACGGACGATGAATTGGGCTTTGGAAGATACTGGGCTTACGATCAAGGACGTTCATTATGTTGTTGGAACAGGTTATGGGCGGGTCAATATTCCCTTTGCACAAAAGGCGATAACAGAGATTGCTTGTCATGGACGCGGAGCAAACTTCATGTGGGGGCCTTCAGTCAGAACGGTCCTGGATATGGGTGGTCAAGACTGCAAAGCCATTCGTGTTGACGAAAAAGGAAAGGTCCAAAACTTTCTCATGAATGACAAATGCGCAGCAGGAACAGGTCGCGGTATGGAAGTGTTTGCTGACTTATTATCGGTCCCAATCCAAGAAGTCGGAGATCGGTCTTTTGCAGTGAAAGAAGAACCGCAATCGGTGAGTAGCACTTGTGTTGTCTTTGCCAAGTCAGAAGCTGTTGGGCTTCTTCGTAGTGGGTGGTCTAAAGATGAGGTTCTTGCAGCATATTGCCAAGCCATGGCACATCGCGTCGTTGACCTACTAAATCGAGTAGGCGTTGAGAAAGAATTCGTCATTACTGGTGGAATTGCCAAAAACATTGGAATCGTTAAGCGCGTTGAAAAAGAGCTAGGAATTAAGGCTCTCAAACCGGACCAATGGCGTGAGGATCCACGATTTGACCCTATGCTGGCAGGAGCCGTTGGAGCTGCACTATTTGCTAAAGTACTCTATGAACGTTCCAAAGGATGAAGATAGTTTAACAAGGTGAAAGTGTTGATAGCAAATTACGGATACAAGGATGGTTCCGGGGAATATTTCATCACTCTGGATACAGACAAATGTGATGGGTGTGGGAAGTGCGTGGAAGTGTGTCCTGCATCAGTGTTAGAAGTAATCCCGAACGAGTTCGACATTGATGATGGTAACATCATGGGTGTTCGAGAGGAACATCGTCACAAACTCAAATACAGTTGTGCTCCATGCAAATCAACAAGTGATGATGCTGAGCCACCGTGTGCAACTGCTTGTCCAACACAAGCCATCACTCATTTCCTTAGCAATGCAAAAGGACAGGTACTCTAGTTACGAATCAATCATTACTAATTCCATCTTTCCTATTCCCGAGAACCGCCAAGAAGGTGGAACCCAATGGTTAAATTGACAATAAATGGAATTGAAGCTGAAGTTGAAGCCGGGTCAAATATCCTCACTGCTGCTGATTCGGTAGATGTGTATATTCCTCGATTGTGTTATCACCCAGATTTACCCTCAGGGGTGGGAACAAAGACCACTGGTACTGTTTTCCGGGGTACTCAAGAAATCAAGAATATTGGAGGAGATGTAGAATACGAGGGATGTGGTCTATGTGCGGTTAAAATCGATAGGCAAGACGGAATTCATCAAGCTTGTGATACCGAAGTAGAGGAAGGAATGGTTGTAATCACTGATACACCAGAAATTGTTGCTCACCGTCAGGAGAAGTTATCATTAATTCTAGCCACTCACCCCCATGCATGTTTAACCTGTGCACAACGAGAAGGTTGTGCCCGTGAACCCTGCCCACCCAATGTTCCGGTTGATGAAAGGTGTTGTGAGAAATTTGGACGATGTGAGCTCCAAAAAGTCGCGGAGTATGTTGGCATCAGAGAAGATACTCCTCGCTACATTCCACAGAAACTTCCGAAAATAGAAAATGAACCGTTGATCATCAGAGATTACAATTTGTGCATTGGATGTACACGCTGTATCAGAGCATGTAGTGACCTTCGAGGCATCAACGCATTAGGAATGGCTTTTGACGGTGAGAAGTTAATTGTTGGATCAACAGCTCAAAGTCTAGGTGATTCTGGCTGTAAATTCTGTGGTGCCTGTGTTGAAGTATGTCCTACCGGTGCTTTGTTAGATCAGGAAGTTATCTGGGCTGACCGAGAAGCAGTCCTGTTACCCTGTGTCAATAATTGTCCATTAGAGATTGATATTCCGCGGTACCTCCGGCTGGTGGCAGCAGGTGATTACACGCAAGCCACAGCTGTAATTCGGGAAAAGGCAGCTCTTCCATCCGTTTTAGCCCATGTGTGCCATCATCCCTGTGAAGAGAAATGCCGTCGAACGGATCTCAATGGTGCCCTGTGCATTATGGGGCTCAAACGGACAGCTGTTGAGAACGACACAAGTCAATGGCACTCCAAGATATCAAATCGCACATCAACAGGAAAACGAGT
>JBHLQC010000054.1:0-9017 GCA_048885185.1 Candidatus Odinarchaeota archaeon
AGTTTGCTTTAAAAGAAATAAGCGGAGCCCATAAATTAGGAAGGCCCGGATATGTTCAGAGAATCCTCGCCAGTTTCCGGTTTGATAAGTAGCAAGAGAGGACTTCAAGGCTGAATACATCGAGTCTTGAAGGAAGGTCGCTGTTGTTGTGGGAGTCCAAGGAGTTTGTGGTGTTAGTACTTCAGGAAGTCGTTCAGGGGGGATTTCGTCTTGGGGTTGGGTTTCAATCGGAGAATCAATGGGATCAGAGTAAGTGTTGGTGATTAACCTAGGTTGTGAAATCGATATAGTATGTTGACGCTGGAATTGATGGAATGCCTTCAAGGATTTTCGCGAAAGGAACACCGGTCCTGAAATACCGATGAGTAACATTAGAATTGCGAGTGAACTAAGGTCTAATCCCCAGAATACTCCTGAGAGTCCTAGGAGGAGGGGTAGGAGTATTAGAGCTAGTCCAAGGAAGCGATATGATTTTCGAAGTTGGTTAAAGGGATTGTTGAAGGGGGAGGAGCTTTGGTTTCTTTTACTGTAATTATTTGCCAGATATTGGTTGAGACTGGAAATTGGAACAATATGAGTGGGTGGAATCGAACTATGATCGTGTTGCGAACTCATGCGGGGTTCAGAATCAACAATCAAGAGGGGCATTAACCGTATGGACACCAATTGACCATATTCATTGGCTAGCACGTATGCCTTTTTACCAAGAAATGTGATGGCATGGCAGTATAATGGTGGAGAAAGGGGGGGAGGGTGGCTTTGGAGTTGAGCGTGTAATTGAGAGAGATTGTGATGGAGAAGGGTGGCCTCGTTTCGGAGCGCCCCACCACTTCCATTACTTGTGCGGTAAAGGAGGAAGTCGCAGCAAACAACACCCGGATTGTCATAGATGCGGTAAAGTCGGTGGGTGCCATCTACTCCTATTGGCAAGGATACGAACGCATGATGTTGGAAGGTTTCCTGAATATCGCTTATTTGTTCCTCATTCACAGTAGTCACTTCGCCGTCGAATATTGGCGACTGCGGGCGGCATTTGAATAATTTTTAAGGATTTCTATTCGTGGCAACACTGAGGATCACAATGGGTGTCAAACTCGGTCAGCTTATTGAAGGCGAAATACATGACCTAGAATTGTTGAGTAGGCAACGAGTGGTTATTGACGGGAGTTATGTTATCGTTGCAGCCTTGAAGAAGATACGACCAAATGGGCGAGCATTTGTCAACCGGTGGGGAGAACCTCTGGCCCCAATTCATGGTATTTTCTATAAGACTCTTCGTTTCCTCGAAGTTGGTATTCGTCCAATGTTTGTGTTCGAAGGAATTCCACCTACAGAGAAGCGACTGTTTGACAATCGTGCGAAACTACATGTACAACGGCTGTGGAAGGCATATGAAGATGCTAAAGAGGCTGGAGATGAGGAAAGGGTTCGAAATCTCTTTCAGAGTAAGTCATTGATTTTTCGAAAAGCGAATGTAGATGCCATCGAATTACTCAAGGCAATGGGTGTTCCAGCAATTATTGCCCCAAGCGAGGGAGAAGCACAAGGAGCAGCGCTAGTAAGAGCAAACTTGGCAGACGCCCTCTTTACTCCGGATTACGATGCGCTTCTCTTCGGATGCCACACGATAATCCGGCGAGTTGATTTTGTAAAAAACCAAGTGGAAATCGTTTCATTAGAAGCAGTATTGGAGTCTCTTGAACTCACACTGCACCAGCTTATCGATTTGGCCATTCTAATTGGAACAGATTTCAACCAGGGTGTCCCTCGTATAGGACCCAAACGTGGTCTTACACTTATCCGAAAATATACTTGTATTGAGGACATTCCCCAAATTACTCCACCAGCGCACCTTCACCAAATTCGCCAACTGTTTCAAATGCCAACAGTTACTCATCTTGAACCTAGTGCGCTTCCACCCAATGTTGAGATGGTGCAACGACTCCTTATACAAAAAGGATTCAGTCACCGACGTGCATATCGGGCTCGGAACCGTCTTTTAACCGCTTATCGAACTCACCGGACATTTCAACAACCACTTGCATTCAAAGGAGGTGAATTCTCAGAATTCACCTAAAGCTAGAAATTTCAGTAGAGAGTTAGTTTTTCTGAAAAAACTAGCAAATCACCACTAGGGGGGAAGATCTGTGTAACAAGTGCTGAACCATTTAGGTTAGTACGAAATCTGTGTTGAGTGGGTTTCAACAGAAATCTTTCTGAGAATGTTAATGTACGAATTTCAGAACTGATGAGAAAATCTGAAACTCTGAGTTTGATTACATGTTATGAAGTGTAAGAAAAGAGATCTTGTGTGGTTTAAGTAGTAATTTTTCTAGTGACAAGTAGGAGTGGTCTTGGATTGAGCGAACCACATTGGTTAATCAGATCAACCATGAGAGAGGTTGCAATGCAGGCTAGGGGACCGGCGGTAGCAATTGCTAAGGGGATGCTTGAACAAATCCCTCAGTTCCTTTCCGTAGGCATGCCGGTTGAAATGGCGCTCCGAGAATCGTTGTTGATAGCTATTCATTCAGCTCAACTCAGAGCACGCCATTGTGTTGGTAGTGAACGACACGCCCTTGACGATTTCATTAAAACATGTATAAAGATGGAATCAAAAACAGGACACCTTGCCAAAGTCTAGCATGTAACTGGAACCTTAGAGAATATTTTTTGTCAGGCTAGAGAGAGCTTTTGATGAAAAAACCTTTAATTGCTTAGTGAAAGGTGAAGGCAAGATTTTCTTGTCAAGAGCTGTTTGCAATGGCTGTATCTGCGTATTTCATGTGTAAAGTATTCATGGGTTATATCCAAGATGTCGTGGATGCTCTCCGTGGACTCGAAACCGCAACGAGTATCACGGTGACAACGGGAGAGTATGATATCATAGTGCGATTTGATTTACCAGATCTTGAAGCACTTTATGACCTAACGGTTAATCACATTGGAAAAATCAAAGGGATGGAAAGCGTTACAACTGCTGTTGTAGAAAAGGAATTCTAAGTTGGATAGCAGGTGCTAGACGGAGGGGACATCATTGCGAGCAGCCATGGAACGGCGAATGGGGTCTCAACGCGCAAAAACCGTGTTTTACTTTCTTGCGTTAATCTCTGGAGTATTGTACGCTTTTGCGGTCTTTTCTGACATCTTCACTTATCGGATTATTCTTCCTAATCCAATAGCCTTTGCGCTAGCTGAACAATGGTTGGCTCTCCTGTTTACGGTAATTTTGTTACTTGTTCTGAGTATACCGACAAACCGATTAAGGAGACGAAGCCTGGGAACCTGGCTTGATCGATCATTTTCCCACATCGCACTGCCATCAAAGAAGGTCCTCTTAGACATCATCCTTGCGGGTGTTTTTGCTGGAGTTGCCACTTTTGCATATTATTACGTTGTGGGGATTACCGGTGATGTCTCAGCAGTCATTCCTTTTTCTCGTTTTTCACTTATCTATCTCATGATTGGCGATCTGATTCTTATCCGCGACTGGCCTAGCCCCATTGAGGCGCTTTCCATTCTCGCTATTACCTTTGGAGTAATTCTCGTCGGGATTACACCTGGAATTTTCGATCCATATCTGCTACTCTTTGTGATTATCATCTGGGCAGGTACAATTGCAGTAAGCGTCTTTTTTCAAAGTCGAGCTAAACGCACAGAGATTAGGCTTGGGGCAACCATGGACTCGCTTAACCTTCGTTTGTGGTTATTGCTCTTTCTGAACTTGTTCATGACCTTGCTGATGCTGCCGCTCATTACTCCCGATATCGTAGTCCTTCTCATAGCTCAATTGCCAATTGCCGCGCCCGGGTTATTGGTCCCAATCGGATTGACGTTTTTATCATTGATAGCATATCTTCAGGCCTTGGGTCGTGGAAAAATGTCTGTTGTCCAAAGTGTTGGTTCCGTTGCAATCATTCTAGGAATCCCCTTAACCCTTATGGGAGCATTTCTGTTTCCGGGCGTGTTCAATCCACCTGCAAGCGACTTTTTGTCCTGGCTTCTCAAATTAACAGGCACGATTTTCGTCATAGCAGGTATCGTCGCCCTTTCCATGAGTGAAATCCCCGGATATGTTCTTGTCAAGCTTCGATATGGTACGGGCGATATCATGGCGGAGTTGCGACGAATACATGGTGTACGCCGAATCTCAGCGATTTCAGGAAAATGGGATTATCTAATCCGAATCGATATTCGAAGTCTTAGTAGTGCAAGAGTCAAAACTCTCAAACTCATCGAAGAGACTCCGGGTGTGGTTGATATGGAAACCCTTCTCATTTTTCGAGAATGGACTTGAGATAGATTCAGTCAAGCTTCACTTTTCGACCCGCCTCCATAAGCTATTTAAAAAAATCAAAATCGGCACGTCATTGATTCACCATGGAACCGTCTACACTTCTTCCACTAGATGGACTCAGCGAGGGCTATGGTCTTCGCGACGAGGCCTTAAATCAACTTTTGATGACGACAGGTTATCGGGAAGTAACTCTGCAATATCGTCCCGCAATTAAGAACATCCAAAAAGCCTTCAGTAGTGATACTCGGCTTCGGATTATTGCTCTTCCTCTCGATGAGGATCAAGACCCCCTCTGGCCCCATATGGCATGGATGCCACTGTGGTCTAACCGCGACACCTGCGTGCTTGTCGCTGATCCTTTGGAGCCACCATGTCGTCATGACACAGAATATTCTATACCCTTAGGGTTTGCCCAACACTATTCGCATACAATTGAAGACTACCCCTACTATCTTCCGGGAACAACCCCCGAAATGTTGTGGCCCAAATATTTAGAGAACCGTCCCATTCGATTATCATCAGCGTACATCTTGAATCCCAAAGTTCCCCACCTAGTCGATGATAGTGATCCAACCATTTATTCAATCACCCTAGAGGCAATTCTTAGGTTACGTGCATATATTGCTGATCACTTATTGATGAAACGAGGATTTGCGTCAGGCGTTACATACCAGCACATGACCATGCTGTATGAACTTCCGCTTCCAGCGTATCCTGATGCAGCTCATTCACCTTGGCTCCTCTCCTTCCTACTAATTGATGCAGCGAGAGCAGTAGTGACATTGGACAAATTAAATTATCTCACATTCGCAGGTCAACGTAATCTAATCGACCAAGCGCACACACGATTACAGGATCTTGACCATCGTGTTGGAAAGAGTAACTCCCAGTCAACCTTAGCATCAAAGTTTGATCTTGCTCGCAAGTGTTTTACTTCCCTGCAACCAGCCCAGTTGCGAGACCCCTCAGAAACGAATCAATTTGTCTGCGAGTTATTGGAAAATGTAGGACTCTTCCTGACTGACACTTAGGTCAGAAGAGTTCGGTTCGTAAGGTATAAAAACGAACGAAAATTGGCACCAATCTTTGGTTAGAGTGACTGCGGATTATTTTGATCTACCGTTGATACGTCCACAAAGTGTACACCGTCGCCTCTATCAGGAAGTGATGTTTGCCTCAGCTATCAACAAAAATACGTTAGTGGTCTTGCCTACAGGTCTTGGAAAAACAGTAATTGCTGTCGTCCTCAGCGCATATCGCTTGGAGAAGGAACCTCAGAGCAAAGTCGTGATGCTTGCTCCAACTCGACCGTTAGTGGGTCAACATCATCAACGCTTTTCAGAGATGCTTCTTATTGTCCCTGAAAAACTACGAATTATTACTGGTGAAACCCCCGTTCTAAAAAGACCCGAGATATGGAAGTCAAGCTCTGTCATGTTTATGACACCGCAAACCCTCCGCAACGATATTGATCAAGGGAGGTATTCCCTCGAGGATGTTACATTATTGATATTTGATGAAGCACATCGGGCTTCAGGTCGGTATGAGTATGTAGGGCTCGCTGACTATTATGTTCGTCAACGGAAGAATCATCGAATTCTGGCTCTCACAGCCTCCCCGGGCAATGTAAGAGAACTATGTGATGCGCTTTACATTGAGAACATTGAGGCTCGCACCGAGCAGAGCCCGGATTTGATTCCATATATCCAAGAGGTTGACACTCGTTACGTCATTGTGGATTTACCCCAAGAATATTTACGAATTGAAGCTTTACTCAAGCAAGGTTTTCAGTCAGCAGCGATGCCTTTAATTGAATTAGGGCTCGTCAAACCTAGCGAACTCAAATTTGTAGGTCGACGTGATCTCCTCAAGTTCCAAGCCCAGCTTAGCTCACGAATAAAGGCTGGAGAAGGAACAGTTGAGCCACGCCTTTTTGACGCAATGCTAGGGATTGCCTTGGTGTTACGGCTATCACATGCCCGAGAAGTTCTGGAAACGCAAGGGATCCCCCAACTTCTTGCATATTTCCAAGGAATCGAACAGAAAGCTCAAGAGGGAAAGGCTCCGAAAAACGTTCACGTACTCCTTTCGAGCCTGTGGTATCATGAAGCCAGAAATCTTCTTGAGACTTTGACGATTCGAGGTGAAAGCCACCCCAAACATCATATTCTCCTCCAAATTCTCCAAGAACAAATAGAAAAACAGGCAAATAGTCGCATTCTGGTATTCACCCGGTTCCGAATCTCCGCCAAGATACTCACAGACTATTTGGATGAACACGAAAAAATCCGTGCGACTCGATTTGTGGGTCAATCCAACAACCCAGGAGATAGAGGTCTCAGTCAAAGGGAACAATTGCACTTGCTAGAAGCGTTTCGAGCAAATACCTACAATGTGTTAGTTGCTACAAATGTTGGTGAGGAAGGGTTGGATATCAGTGAATGTAATCTTGTCGTGTTTTATGATAGTGTTCCGAGTGCAGTACGACGAATTCAACGAAGAGGTCGAACCGGTCGACAGAAACCAGGGAAACTCATCGTTCTCATTACAAGGGGCACCCGTGATGAACACTATCACTACAGGAGCCTTCACAAACAACGTTCCATGCAAGCAAAACTTCTTCATCATTCTCACTATCTGCGAAAAATGCGTAAATAGTAGTTTAAAAGCTTAAAAGCAAAAACGAATGACAGCTACCCTCACGCCCCTCAGGTGAACTTAGGCATGCAATTTCCCTCTTCAGACCCAACATGGATAGTAGAACTGATAAAATTCTTTGTTTTGATCAGTATTGGGAGTATTCTCTTTTCTCGATGGTTTCGATCAGCACGACGATTCTATACGGATTTTCCCTTCCTCATGTCAATATCTGTGGTTTTCATCGCCATTGGTGAGCTAGCGGATGTGTTTGTCAATTCGGGATTAGGTGTCTACTCACTCGAGTTGTATAAGGTTCGAGTTGGCCTTGTGATTATTGCTATGTTGCCTATGTTATACATGACGGTTCTGATCTGGTTATCTGACCACATGCGAGCTGGGAAAATATTCATGACGATTTTTACAATATTAAGTCTCTCAGTCATAGCTAGCCTACCCACGACTGACCTCACGCGTTTTGTGGGCGTTTTGTTCCTCTTTGTCGTTATTGTTCCGTTTATCATCACATTTGCTTGGGCATGGGTCCTCAAACGGCTCCCAGATATTCACAGTGGCTTTGTTGTTTTGGGCATCATCTTCCTTCTGAGTGGTCAACTGTTCAAAGCTATTGGTGGTATTTTGGGTCTCTATTCCTGGCTTTGGTTTGCCGAAGTTCTCGACCTCATAGGTTTTACTGTGGTTGTAGTAGGATTTATGGTGAAACCAGGATGGGCAAAACAAGCCCAAATTAGCTCTCACCCAGCACCGATGAATTAACAGATAAAGCGTCCCCTCTTCGAAATCTGAAGGAAAAATTGAGAGTAATCCATGTTTGCTAGATTTAGGGAGCTTCAACTGGGATTCCATTCATGAGGTATTGGGTAACATGTTCAAAAGTAGTTATCCGGGGCATCTTCGTTTGACCAACAGTGCATTGTCCTGATTGAAGTCGATGATGTTGATAGATGTCGAAACTACCGTGTGGAAGGACGTGTACGATTACTGGATGGAGAGTTCCTGCATCCCTAATCACAAGGTAACAATTGTTTACTTCCCGGAGAGTTTCATCAACTACCTGAGTAAACCGTGTCATGTTCTCAGGTGTTTCAGTCAATTCCACAAAGATATGATATGTCGCACCTGAAGCTTTGACTTCAGGAGCAACAACAAAGTCTCGCAACTGGATTCCTTGTTCTTCACAAGCCGTGGTCAATGCGGTACCAATATCCCATTCAGACACTTTCTCTCCACTGAGATTAATGATGTTTTCACTTTTGCCGATACATCGCATGTCGAGTGGATTAACTGAGTCAAATATCACTAGATCGTGAACATCATATCGCCAGAGACTGGATGGAGAACTGACGATAATGCGGTAGGGTTTCTTCGGCTTCACGTCACTTAGAGGAAGTGTTTCAACATCAGGTGGGAGGGGACCAGGATAATCTTCAGCAAATTCGAAGAACACTTCATCCACAAAAGGCGCAACACCCTTCATCTCCTCATACACCTGGAATCCATACATTCCCTCGGTTCCACCATATGCATCGTGAACATGTACATCGCCTACAAAATCACGAATTGATGGTGCATACAAATCACGAACCACGCCAGTGTTGAAAATAACTGATATATCAGGCCAAATCGTCGTGAGATCTAGCTCATTTTCATCGATGAGGGCTTCATTGAGGATCTTTTGAGTCTTGTGTGAAATCGCGGGATCGTTTTTGAGCCAGTTATAAGAGTGGTATTTTGTACGACGTAGCAATGCTAGTACGAAAGAGGTGACGCCTCCACAAGCCGTGATTTTTCGATTTTCAACACCTTGACGAATTGCTTCACGGAATTTTAGGTCCCAATCTGCGATATCAAATACATCAGGTCTTGGGACAATTTTTCGGCGCAAGAGAAAATTACCGGTTTTTGCAGCATGCCCAGTGACATATCCCACAGTCCATTTTCCAATTTGCTTATAGACCGAGGGAGCCGCCATTGTGAATATTTTACCGTGAAGAAAAGGTCGAATTTGATCTGCCGCAGTAAAGACTCGGACCCGCATGCTATTAACTGATTTATTGCAGAA
>JBHLQC010000055.1:0-8797 GCA_048885185.1 Candidatus Odinarchaeota archaeon
AGAATGGGGATGAGGATCAGAATTCGGAGAATGGATTTCCCATAGAAATCATAGCGAGCCATGAAAAAGGCTAGTGTCACTCCAATCAACGTGGAGATGAGGGTTGTTGCGAGTCCTACATATATTGAATTAATAATGGCGCCACAATCAACACCCCGAATATAGAGATAGTTTCCAACAATCTCAATTGGTACTCCTGAACAACCATTGACTGGCCAAAACCGGGGATCAGAAAAAATTAGGCGGAACCACAGTAAATTAAAGACACCATTAACGTTGAATGCTGTTCCAATTACTGCAAGCAAAGGTAAAACCATGAAAGCTAAGAATACAAGAACTACGGCAACTAGTTGGATGAATGAAAAAACACCCAGTTCCTGTCGGAACCGATAATACAGCTCTTTGTAATAATCAAAGTGGAAAAGTTTTCGTCCTGATAGAATCCAATCCTTTGTACGATTGAACAGACCAGAAGCTCTTTCTTTCAGCCCTTCTATTGAGAAGATGCTTGCCATTAGCATACCTTCTTTGAACCTTTTTTCATCATGAGGGTGAGTGGTGGTTGTGACCATGAATAGATTCTACTAATTATAAAAAGGTAATATTGTACACACACTAATCCAGATTAAAATTGAGATACGTTTGTAATATCAATTTGTTTGTTTAATAAATAAAGAGGGGGCGTGAGGTAAGAACTACCTCACATTTGATGCACGTCCTGCTATGGAATAAGCGCTTCAACAGCTGCATATTGAGCAATAGCTGCAGATGTCCAGAGACTTTTGATTGTTTCTCTGAACACGTCATCCGTTCGTATGAGATCGTTTATTGATTGTGCGTAGGCTTCATCGAATTTCTCGGGAGTCGCTGTGTATGGATCTGTCACTGTCATTGTCTCGGATATTTGAGCAGCCCATGTGTCAAACTGAGCCTGTCTGCCAACGGGATCAACGAGGTACCAATTGACAAGCTTTCCCCACACACTCCTTAATTCAGTATGGGCATTGGTTATCACCGATTCAAAGTAGTGAATGAAAGCCCATTGGTATGATAGGACAAGGCTGTCATCGAAGGGAATACCGATATTCTCGATTGTTGAGTTGTAGAAGGAATATAGGTCGTCGCGAGTTTCTCCGATGCTTGTACTAAATGCATCTTCTATGACTGGCATTCTGTTAATTGTTGATCTCAACCACTGACTTTGACCTTCTGGGGATAGAACGTAATCAACAAAGGCTTCGGCTGCCTCCCGATGTTGACAAGTAGTAGGAATGGCAATCGGGTCGCCGTTAACTATTGATCCGTTCTCGGGAAGGACGTATTGACAGAAACTGTATTTGTACATGGATGTATATCCATAGAAGTCAATGGTCATCCCGACAGCGACTTCGCCTGTTTCCACTGCAGTCTGGGTTTGAACAGAACCACCATAGATTCTGGCATTTCCACCCATCCAGGTAAGTGTATCCCATCCCAGATCCCATCCAAATTTCTGGACGATGATTTCATAGATTCGTGTATTGCTGGTTGTACCCGGGGCATTGCCCATGGCAAGCGTAGCTGTTGGGTGATAGTAATCAGGACTCGTAAGATTTTCCCATGTTGATGGCCAGGGTAGAGATTTTGCTGCCCACGTTTCGTTGTTTACAGTAAATCCGAAAGAACTGATTGCTGCAGCAACCCAGAGATTATCTCCATCAGTATCGTTTCGTTTCATTGGTGCACCTGCGATTTCATCTGGAACTCGAGCTGCGACTTCTTCCATATATGTACCATTCATTTTTGAGAGTAGTCCTGCCGCAATGAGCTCATCAAAGAGGGTGGGACCACCACCCCACGCTACATCAGGCATTCCTGCAGGGTCCAAGATGACATCAATCCATAGTGGCGCTAATGGCGAAACGAACTCGATTGCCGTTACATTTGTATCAGCTGCTAGATCAGAGGCAAGAAAACTGTCTCGAAAGACGTTCCAAATTGCCGTATCGTGTCGTGTGATGATTTTGAGCGTAATTCCCTGTTCTGGTCCGGGACCAGCAGGATGAGTGAGAATCCACCATCCCGCAACACCAGCACTTGCACCAATAATTATTACAATTGCGATAATTGCATAGAGTTTCGTGCGAGAAGAAGTTTCGGCTACATCCGACATTGTAATGTAACACTCCAAGAGGAATCTGCTAAGTGATTGGCAACAAGGTGTTCTTATATCTTTTATTGTCACGGAAAAAAGCTTGGAATATCAAAATTTCCGATTGTGATGCAGAGTAAAGTCTTTATAGAACCTAATATGCCTTGATTAAACGAATCGGAGATATTAACGTCTCTGAGGTAAATCAAAATGCCAAAAAATAAGAAAGCAATTCTACTCCTCTCAGTTCTAACGATTTCATTATCGCTTGGGTTATTTGCGCCAGTGCCGACAGCCCGGGCACAGGGTATCTTCGAAGGAGAAATCCTTGCATTCTACAACGTATACACTGCATTACCCCAAACAAACGTTTCGCACTTTATGGACTGGTGGCGAGACAATGGTGGCGGGGCAATGAACATTACAGATTTGACTAATGAAACGCTTGACGGTGTTACCTTTCTAATTCTCAACTGTCCTGATGCTGATCAAGATGAAGGTCACGAAATAACTCAATTTACTACAGCGCAAGCCGAGGCTGTTAGAGATTGGTTCCTCGACACTTCATCACACAAATTCCTTTGGTCAAGTGCAGACTCAGGCTATACAATTGCAGGATTATCGTATAGTTACAGACCTCACAATGCTTCAATGATACTCGAGGTTCTCGGTTCGCAATTAAGGTACGAACCTACATCTGTTGAAGATCCTGATTATAACACGGGTGATGGTCCGTATCGACCGATTCTCAACACAACATCTACTGATCCTGTGGTCGCTGATATTGTGGCAGACGTCACGGATGTATTGGCTCACAGTCCCACACTCCTCTATGGAATGCAAGACTCTACTCCCGTTGCTCTCGAAGATACTACTTTGCCCAACGTGTACCCCATTCTGATGACGGGTGCAGCCGGTATCATCAATGATCCGACACCGTTAGATCCTATGTTTGCGCACACTAATAACGAAGAAGGTCATTTCGTAATGGTTGCTGCTGAACTTGGTATTGGCGGTACCACAAACAAGCTCATCGCTTCTGGATGTGCCCCAATTGGCGGCTATAATCCGATGTACTACAACGAACATAGAGGAAGCATCCTCACTGGCGAAATTTTCGTGAAGCAAGCAGTAACGTGGGGCATGGAAGGACCCGCAGCACCACCAACACTTCCAATGGATCTCATCCTCATTGGTGGAGTCGCAGTGGTAGTCATCGTTGTAGTAATTGGTCTCGCCTACTTCCTGCTACGGAGACGGTAGGATTAATCCTACCCTCCTCTCATTTTTTTTATTTCACTCACTCATCTTACACATTTTTGCAACCATATCCATTTAATGCTCAGATGAAAGAAACTGGCAACTTCTGTAACTCTGACAGGATTTTTTTGCACGCGGAGTTCAGCATTTTTTAGGTGTTTGTGACGGTTAGCCTTTGGTGAATTCCTTGGGACGCACGGTACCTACCTATCGGTTGCAATTAGAAAAGGAGCGTCGCCGCTGGGGTCTTTTTCGCACGGCTCTTCGGATGGACGAACAACCTGCCTTTGATAATCTCTTCATCTATGCTCGGACCTATGCGGATGCTGCCAGCGCAGTGGCCCGTCCCTGTCCTTCTGAGGCAATTTTCATGTCCATGATTCTGGGGCTCTATCAGGAGGTGCAACGTCTTCGGGTCGCGCTTGCTGCGGCTGCACGCAACACCCGTCCCTTTGAGGACCAGAATTATCATGAGTATGTGCGGCGCGTTCAAGCCGAAATATGATGTTGTATTTGCTCATTGTGAAGCATTGCCTGTATCGTGTCAGTTTTTAAACAGAACTCGTGAGGGTGAGGGCTGACAGGAGGTACATGGTTGGTAACTAAATGTTGGGCTCTGGTCATCTTTGCATTGCTCTTGGTAGCTCCAGTCAGTTTCTCGAAGAAGTCACCGATTAGTCCATCAACCGTAACAGAGCCGGATTACTGGCCCACCGATAGTTGGTTAATCTCCACACCTGAAGAACAGGGTATGCGCTCAGAATTGTTGACGCAAATGATGGACACAATTCATGAATTGGACTTGAATGTCCAATCATTTCTCCTGATTCGCCATGGTTATATCGTCTTCGAAGAGTATCCTGATCCCTGGTATCACGAAGATCGAACCCATTTCCTGGCTTCAGTGACCAAGAGTTTTATGGCTGGGTTGATAGGGATTGCGTTGGATAAGGGTTACATTGGTAGCCTTTCAGATCGTGTGATTGACTATTTTTCTGATCGGACTATTGCGAATGTTGATGCTTTGAAAGAAATGATGACGATTCGTGACCTCCTGACGATGAAGACGGGTATGTTCTGGGATGAGGGCAGCTATTCCTATTGGGATTCAAGAAATTCGTTTGTTCAGATGGAAAATAGTGATGATTGGGTACAGTTTGTCCTCGACCGTCCTATGGCTAGGTTTCCGGACCAGAAATGGTACTATAACACAGGGGCTTCTCATCTGCTTTCAGCATTGATTAATCAGACAACCGGAAATTCAACACTCTCTTTTGCGCGTGAACATCTGTTCACTCCACTGGGTATTGAACAATCGGCTTGGCGAACTGATCCCCAAGGTATTAATCCCGGTGGGTTTGGGTTAGACCTTACTCCACGGGATGCAGCTAAATATGCATTCTTGCATTTGCATCAAGGGATGTGGGATGGGGAACAAATCATTTCTTCTAGTTGGATTGCTGAGTCGACGCAAACCCATACAATGCTTGTTTATGGAAATGGGTATGGCTATCACTGGATTACGTACCCGCTTTTCAATGCCTATGCGGCATTTGGGGCTGGAGGACAAGGTATCTTTGTCTTCCCCGATTATGATCTCATTGCCATAGTTAATGCCGAAGAAAGTGTGGGGATTCCCTTTACTGAACTACTCCTGCATTTTGTGCTTCCAACAATAACAGATGTGGAATCAGCTGCCATTTTCCCATGGAAGGCAGGGTTTGTGCTTGTGTTGGTTTTTGGGCTTTCCCTTCCTCTGGTGTATCTTTACGGTTTCAAGAGAAGGCAGCGAAATTGATGGCGAGGAGGCAATCGATTTAAGAGGATTGCTTGAGCAGTCATCTTGGAATCTCTCAGGAGAGCTTGGGAGAAAAGTGTGTATTGAAGGAAGTTGTGGCTAGAATGATTCATGATGTTATTATTATCCATCGTCAAACTGAGGTTCCACTTTTTCACCTTGCCCCCGGTGGGAAAAGCAAACTTACGGAAATGAGCATGGATGCATCCGTTTTTTCCAAACTTGCTGTAACGATTGTCAGCGTCCTCCGAAATGCGGGGGCGCTTGAACGATTGCGGTTACTACAAGTGAAGATGGCCTTCAATGTCTTTGAGAACATCATCTTTGCAATCCTAGCCTCTAACGACCATGACGAGTTTGAACTCAACAACGCCCTCGATCGACTGAGCTCGATGTTCCTACAATCTTATACTATGGAAGTCATTGAACAATACAAAGACAAACCACTTAGTTTTAGCAGCTTCAATGTGAGCACAGTTTTCCGTTCTGACCGAATCGTCATTAGTGATACCGATACTCTCATGAAGAGTATGATTCAACGGCTCGCTGACATGGTTGGTGTGGCTGGACGCTTGCAAACGGAAGCGGGGATGCTAGCTGAAAAGCGAAGTTTAGATGCCACCGTGATTATGAGCATTCAAGCCATGCATCAGGAACTCTTGAATAAACTTAGTGATCTTAAGCAACAGATGGACCAATTCCCTGTTCTTTCTGGAACTGGCTTTTCGTAAACGCTGAAGGCTAATTGCCCATTTTACTTCTCGGGCTTGATTTCAAATATGAAGCCTTGTTTTTGAAGAGTAGATAGAAGGGGGTACTTCGCCCAACCACCTTGACAGAATTTTCGAGAGATGTGTTCACACCATGAATAGGTATCATAATCGATACTATCTTTGCCTTTCTGGAGGGGTATTTTTGCGTTTCGTTCTATGTAGTAGTTTTGTGCGAGGTAGCCTTCGTCCATAACTTTCATGCATGAAAGAATATCCTCATCAGAATGATCATGGTAAACGTCCTTATAGGCACTAAACTCAAGGGGAAATCGTGGACGAACTTCGGTATGTTCTGCTGGGTCAGGGTATCCTAAGCACAATCCTACCATGGGAAACACCCGGTCTGGAATGTCAAACAATTCGGCTAATGGTTCCGCAAAGTGTGGAACCGCACCCAGTAACACAGACCCTAACCCAAGTGCTTCAGCGGCAAGAATCATATTTTCTGTAACTAAACTTGCATCCTGTAATCCAAGCCAAAGAGTAAATGTATCATCTGCATCATAACTATGTCCTCGCTTAGCCATGATCTTTTCGAGTCGCCGAAGATCGATTAAGATTAGCATGAGCACCTGTGTGGTCGGGTAAACGCCTAATTTTTGAAGTCCAGTAATTTTCTTTGAATCGCGTGTGTAGATGATGCTGCATAATTGCGCTGCAAATGGGGCTCGAAATCCCGCCTTCAAGATTTTCTCCAATACTTCATCAGAAATGGGTTTATCGAGAAATTGACGCATTGATCGTCGATTGAGCATGATATCAAATATTCGTTGGTTTTGATTTGACATTTCGAGTCAACTCTTATAGTAGATTTAGGTTATTTGGTGTGTATCTATCAAATTAATATCATGGATAGGCAATACCTAGAGGTGGTGGTTCAAATTCCTGTTGTTGTCTACATTCTGATTCGGGTTGAAGCGGGTAAGGTGTGGGATGTTGCTCAAGCTATAGGTAAAATTTCGGGCGTTGACCGATCAAACGTGGTCACAGGACCTTATGATGTGATTGCGTATGCTGTCCTTCCGTCAACTGAGGATTTACGACAGTTAATGGAAGGGATTCATAGTGTCGATGGCGTTACGCGAACTGAAACTTGTATTGCAATCTAGCCATGGTCATGCTCGTGATGTTCGTGAATGTGTGACGGGTCGGAAAGATTTCCTAAAGTGGTCACGATAAGCTCAGTGAGAGCAGGATGGATATGCATTCCCTGAGCCAAGGTCCACATGTTCCCTCCAATCGCCATGATGTCGACGACTTCTTGAATCAACATGGGTGCGTAGGGGCCAATGATGTGAAATCCTAAAATCTTGTAAGATTCCTTTTCAACAATGGCCTTAGCGAATCCGTCTTCTTCGACCATCGCTTCGCCCTTTGCCACATCCGAGTAGCGTGCAGTTCCAAGGAGAAGATTATGAGATTTTTCGGCTTCGGCTTGTGTGAGTCCAACACCAGCAATTTGTGGGTATGAAAAAACCGCATAGGGGACAGCATTGTATTCCATCTTCTGCTTATGGTCAGTCGTGGCGTTATTCCACGCGATTTGCGCTTCTCGATTAGCGACGTGCTTAAACATGTAACGTCCCGTAACGTCACCAAGTGCCCAAATGTTCTTCTTGCTGGTTTCAAGGAAGTCATTAACAACGATGAACCCTTTTTCATCAGTGTTGACCCCCGTTTTTTCTACCTGTAATACATCGGCATTTGATCGGCGACCTGTTGCTACCAGAATGCGCTCACCAAGAAACTCTTGTTGTTCTCCAGTAAGCCGGTTTTCACCAATCACAAGATCTCCTTTCGCAGTCCGTTTCACTTCCTTGGCTGTGGTATTCAGGTAAATCTTCATGCGCCGTGACAGGGCCTGATAAAGTGCTTCTGAGATTTCTGGTTCATTATTCGGAACTAAGCGTGTTCCACGTTGGAGTATTGTCACTTGAGAACCCATGGCGGCAAGGAAATGTCCGTATTCCGCGGCAATATATCCACCACCAATGATGACGACACTTTTGGGTAATTCTGTGATTTCAAGAAGCGTCTCATTTGTCAGATAATCAATCTGGTCAAGTCCTTTAATGGGTGGAACAGAAGGTCGAGCACCTGCAACAATGAAGATTTTATTCCCCTCAATTTTCTCACCTGCCACTTTCATTGTGTAATCCCCAACGAAATGTCCTTCGGCTTCATAGAAATCCAGGTCTCGTGCATGCTGCAAACCTGCCCGCATATGACTAAGACTATCATCAATGGGTTGTCGCATCCGAGCCATAATCGCTTTGAAATCAATGTTTTTAATTTCGGCGTCAATACCGAGTTGATGGGCCTGTTGAATTTCCACGATGCGATCTGCAGGATAGATGAGCATCTTGGACGGAATGCAGCCAACGTTTAAACAGGTGCCACCTAAGGGTCCACGATCCACATAAGCTACTTTTTGGCCAACACGGTATGCTGAATCCAAAATGATTCCGCCTGAACCAGAACCGATCACTATGACATCGTATTTTTTCATACTCGATGATTGCAGGTGGTTCCTTAAAATAAGTTCACAACTTGCTAGGTGAGGTGGATGTTTTTTCCACTTATGTTCCAAATTTGGAAAAATTTTAGCTATTCAAGATTTTTGGAATCGTTTCGAGGAGTTCAATCCTTTCAAGTATAAATAGCAGAAGCAGTCACTTAGAAGTCGATGACAGAATTCCGGAAACACTGCGGCTGTCATTAAAAAAAATTGGGAAAAGTAAAAATGACTCGGGTAAATAACGTACGACTAATCTTAGCTAGCTTAGTTATCGGATTGATTTTTCTTAGTGGCTTATCACCGACAACGACTACTGT
>JBHLQC010000056.1:0-8675 GCA_048885185.1 Candidatus Odinarchaeota archaeon
GAAATGAGTGAATCCGAACTTGAACACATGACCCGACGATTCACGCATGAAATTATCGATATCATAGGTCCCTATCGGGATGTCCCCGCTCCCGATGTCTACACCTCAGCTCGCGAAATGGCCTGGATCTACGACACTTATTCGGAAGCAAAAGGTTTTGCGACACCTGAAGTTGTAACTGGAAAACCCATTTCAGTTGGAGGAAGCCTGGGTCGCCGTGAAGCCACCAGCCGTGGAACCGTAATTTCAGTGCGAGAAGCCGCAAAACGCATTAAACTGGATTTGAAGAAGGCGACCGTTGCCATCCAAGGCTTTGGCAATGTTGGCTCCAATGCAGCAACCCTTATTGCAGAATACGGATGTAAAATCGTCGCTGTCAGTGATTCACGAGGAGGAATCTACAATCCCAAGGGATTTAACCCCAAAGAAGTGAAGAAACACAAACAAAAAACCGGATCTGTTGTTGGTTTCCCAGGAACCAAGAAGATCACTAATGAGGAACTCCTTGAACTCCCAGTTGACATTCTAATCCCAGCGGCTCTGGAAAATCAGATTCTCGCTGCCAATGCGCCCCGCATTAAAGCGAAAATCATTAGTGAGGGGGCAAATGGTCCAACCACACCAGAAGCTGATGAGATCCTCTACAAGAACGGTGTCTTTGTTGTCCCAGACATTCTGGCCAATGCTGGCGGTGTAACAGTCAGTTACATGGAATGGGTTCAAAACCTCACCCGTGAATCATGGACCGAAAATGAAGTCAACAGTAAACTCGAAGACCGAATGGTCACCGCTTTCGACGAAGTCTTCAGCGTTCATAAACGTGAAAAAGTCCATATGCGAACCGCAGCTTACATCGTCGCCCTCACACGAATCGCTGAAGCCATCAAAGACCGCGGAATCTTTCCCTAAAAACCACTATTCATTGAATCCATTAGAAAAACTTTGAAGAAGGGAAACGCCTCTAAGTTGATAAATCTGAATTACTAACAATACTTGGATTGGAGTGAAGATTTCCTTGTTGGCACAGTGGACTCAGGGATATGTGATAATGTCTTGGATAGCTGGATTAACTATTGTAGGGGTAGCTGCTGCAATTTGTGCCTATGCCATTAGAGACGTCATGAAGCGAACAAAGGAACCGGATGACTTATCCTACAAACAGCGACCATTCTACACTCGACCGGCTCGCACAAGGACCCGAACAACTTCTATAAATCAAACTATCAAACTGGCCATGTGCCCCCATTGTGAGGCCACTATCTTGGCTGAAGCCACCATCTGTCCCCATTGTGGTTCTCCCCGCCCTACCTGTATGGTTTGCCTTCTTCCCATAGAGTTTGCTGACGCCGTTCTCATCTGTCCGCATTGCAAGGGACAGGCTCACCGTGTTCATATCCTTGAATACTTGAAAGTGAAAGGGATTTGTCCCAACTGTCAAGCAGACCTCGACGAATTTGAGCTAATTCCAAAGATGAGTCTTGACTACGATGATGATGAGTAAGTCATGGGGTTTTGAGTTACTCAGTGGTCCAAGGATAGAGTTGTTGGAGCTCTTGCGCTGCTTCATCAATCTTTTCTTTCGGATATTTGAACGGCTCTAATTTATTGTTGTTATAGTCGTCATAGGCTTGCATGTCAAAGTGTCCATGACCACATAACAGAAAGAGAAGAGTTTTCTCCTCCCCTGACTTTCGACATTTCGCGGCTTCGTCAATCACAGCCATAATCGCATGTGCTGGTTCCGGCGCAGAGATAATGCCCTCCGTACGGGCAAAGATCATCGCCGCTTCAAAGGTTTCAATCTGATTATATGCCTTCGTTTTTACAACACCGTTATCATTTAGCACGCTGATTGTTGGTGCAATCCCGTGATATCGTAAACCGCCTGCATGAATCGGTGGTGGGATGAACATGTGACCCAGCGTGTGCATCTTGACCAAGGGTGTCATGCGAGCTGTATCACCGTGATCATAACGGTAGTTCCCTTTGGTGACGCTGGGACAAGCCGTTGATTCCACCGCCAGAAACTCTACATCCTTAGATGCTTTCCCTGAAACTGTGTCATGATAGAAGGGCCAAAACAATCCGGAGAAGCTACTGCCTCCTCCTATACAACCAATGATTGTGTCCGGATATTCTTCAATTGCGGCGAATTGTTGCTGAGCTTCTTGACCAATCACTGTTTGGTGTAGTAGAACATGATTGACCACACTACCAATGGAATACTTCGCTTCATCGTGGGTCATCGCATCTTCTATTGCCTCACTGATTGCTATCCCTAGACTCCCAGGGCTCTGTGGATCTGCCTTGAGAATGGCTTTTCCACTCTTGGTATTCTTGGAGGGGCTAGGGTACACTTCTGCGCCCCATGTTTCCATCATCACTCGTCGATAGGGTTTTTGAAAGAAACTGGCTCTGACCATGTATACTGTTGAGTCCATATCGAACAACGAACATCCAAAGGCGACCGACGAGCCCCACTGCCCGGCGCCCGTTTCTGTTGTAATCCGTTTCACGCCATCTTGTTTGGCGTAATAGGCTTGCGCGACGGCTGTATTGGGTTTATGGCTGCCAGGGGGACTTACCCCTTCATACTTGAAGTAAATCTTCGCAGGAGTCTTCAACGCTTTCTCTAGACGTTTCGCTCGTAGCAAAGGTGTGGGGCGCCACAACCGGTAGACATCACGCACCGGCTCAGGGATGTCAATCCACCGAGACTTACTTGTTTCCTGCCGCAAGCACTCACTAGGAAATAGCACAGGTGGTAGTTCAACAGGTTCCCGGGTTCCGGGGTGCAACATCGGCGGCAACGGTGCAGGGAGATCGGGTACAATATTATACCATTTTTTCGGAATATCTTCTTCCGGTAATGAGACTTTGATTTGTGTCATTGTATGTTCCACCGGATTTCTGTAAGCAGAGAGCAGCTTTCATGCAGAGTACATATTTATACTTTATTGTACAGACATGTACTATAGCGTAAGGTATAAACCGACAAAAACCCGCAAAACTACCCAACCCAGAATCTAGGATCCGATACCATGTGGAACCAAATCCAGAACTATTTCAAGGATCTCCCTGCCCAACAAAAAGTCGCCAAACTCCTCTTCGAACGCGGCTTCCAAGTAAATGATGACGGCAACATAGTCAGTGGTCGCATTGAAGTCCCCCATACCCAAATCGCCAAGGAGGTTGGAGTGGATCGGAGAGCCGTTGACAGCGCTATCCAAACCATCCGATCCACCCCCCAACTCAGACGCATCTATCAAAACCTCCGACAAGTCTGCTCATTGGAAGAAGTCGCCCGGGAATTTAACATGGGGGTTATCGTGTTCATCCCTGAGAACGCCAGCCAATCCGGCATCATCGCCCAAGTCACCCAAATGGTCTCACAAAAGGGACTTAACATCCGACAAGCCCTGGCCGAAGACCCTGAAACAAATGGCTACGCAAAACTCATTCTCATTCTCGAAGGAGATATCGTTCCTGAACTCATTGAAGAAATACGAAAACTACCAGGAACCCATAGTGTCACCGTATACTAGCCCTCCTTATCAACAATCGCAACAAAGGCACTAATCCTACTATCCAAAGCAAAACTTTACATTAACAAAATCAACATTCTATAATAGCCTAATTTGGAGTGACATCTTTATTGCAACTCGAATGGGAATTTTATAGCTGTATTATTGCACTTGTCATTGGACTTTGTATATGGGCTTTTAAAAATCGCTCAAAGCAAGATTTGACCGATTATCAGAGTTCTTCTTCGCCCCGTACTTCTTCTACATCGCAGGACCGTAAGAAGACTCAATCAGCTTCTGTTTCCCAAGTCGTTCAATTAACGATGTGCTCCGAATGTGAAGCAACGATTCACGCTGATGTGACGGTCTGTCCACACTGTGGTACACCCCTCCCTATTTGTTCGGTCTGTCAACACTCCATCGAGTTTGGTGAGCCCATTCTCATCTGCCCCCACTGTAATAGCCAAGCGCATCGTGCACACATTCTCGAGTATCTGAAGGTGAAAGGCGTATGTCCCAATTGCCAAGCGGACCTTGACGAGTATGAATTACTTGAACCTGATTTCACCTCAGACGACTAAAAAAGTGAAAAAAGGAAAAGAAGGCTGAGGCAGAACATCTCAGCCTAAAATGCGATCGAAGACATCAGCTTCAACCTGATGGGGCATCCGAATACCAGTTACTTCCGCAGCCAGAGGTGTTAGGGCCATGAGATCGTTGCGGTCTAACAGGTCCAATTTGAACTTCCGCATACCCGCAATAAGCTGTTGGACACCAATACGGATGCGTTCATAATAGGTGTACACACCAATCGCAGGCTTCGGAATCTCCTTGTAACGGTTCCCATATTCATGCTTAAGGTGGGTGGATGCAACGAAGAACTTCTCAGGATCATCACCATAATCCTCAACAAAGCTCTTCGGGAGATTGCCCTCTTTGGCTAATTGTGTGAAGTAATCTGATTTCATCGCTGCAGTTAATGGGGCTCGAGCGATTGCTACTGCCTTGAAGAATGGGCCATCACCAAAGTTGCTCATAGCAAGTGCCTTCACAACTTGAGCTTCATGGATAAATCCTCCAGCAATTGCAATATCGGGGACGTGTTTGCCCTTCTTCTTCAAGATTTGACAACCCTTCAGCACTTGCGCAGCAAGGTACACCGTTGGTGTACTCAGCTCGTTCATATGGGCCATCGGGCTCATACCCGTTCCACCGCCAGCGCCATCAAGGGTGAGCATGTCAATTTTGGCTTCACTTGCAACCTTAAGGGCAAAGGCAGTTGCTGATGGACGGTATGCGCCAGTCTTCAAGAAGACTTTCTTTGCTCCTTGTTCTCGGAGCCATTCGATATCTTCAACGATGCTCATGTCAGGCATACCAACACGGCTGTGACGCTCGAAAGTCTTGAACGTTCCTTCCTTGAAGGCTTCTTGGACTTTGGGGTCTTCAGGGTCTGGGAGGACGACGTATCCACGACTCTTGAGCAGTTTAGCCCGATCAAGGGTCTTGAGACGCACCTCACCGCCAATGGATTTAGCGCCTTGGCCCCACTTTCGCTCGATAATATTTACCTCAAGCTTGGAAATTGCAAATACATCAACTCCAAGCCGTTGATCTTCAACGTTTGTCTGAACCGCAATGTCACCGTGCTTCCCGTCCCAGAATTTTCGGTACGAGTCAATACGGAATTGGAGGTCTGGTGCCTTTGTAATCTGGCCATTTGTGATTACACTATTGCTGTCCATGGCCACTACATTTTCTCCCACGGTTTGAATGGTTCCTGCCATTGCTGAGCCCATCGAAATGCCTTCCCAGTGGTTCTTTGCCACTGCGGTGGAGCCAAGCCCAGCAATCAGCATGGGTACCTTCAGTGGGATGCCACCTACAGAGGTGGATGCATCCGCGTTGGGGAACAACGCGACATCAGAGTCCGCTTCGATACCTTCGGCACCTTGGAGCGCTGCAAGTAACTGAAAATGTGACCAGTCAAGTCCAAAGTCTTTGTTCGCTGAAGCCGTGCTCTGCCCAAAATACTCGTTGGTCGGGTATAGCACTTCGTGGCCACGAAACGCAGATTTGCTGATCATACAGAGGACTTTGCAGTCTCGGATGCAGATGCCACACATGCCGCTGACGGGGTTGGGATCCCGAGTGCGGAGGGCGGTGCCATCGGTGGATCGTGCGTTCAATCGACTATCGTCCATCACTATAAACCTCATGTTTGATTGTGTCGTAGAGTCTTTACGTACGTAAAGGGGGATTGGTTGGTTACTCGGTCTCGTTAAAAAAGATTTGGTTGTTTGGTTCTCGTACTGTAATACAGTGGAGAATGACCATGCTCTGGATTCTCAGGATAGAAAGCCTTAAGCTAACTTAGCAGCAAATAGGGTGAGAGGTTTTGCTAATGGGTGTAATCAAAGTTATTGAACTGGTAGGAAACTCTACGAAAAGTTGGGAAGACGCAGCCAATCAAGCAGTGATGACTGCTGCGAAGACTATTCGTGGTCTGACGGGTGCAGATGTTACTGGGATGACTGCTGTTGTTAAGGATGGTAAAATCGTCGAATACCGAGCGAATGTCAAAATTGCCTTCATGATTGAAGACGTCAAGGGGTAAACATCTTCCGAGAGGGATGCTTCGTCGTCCCTCGGCTTCTTCTTTTTTCACCTATCTTTCAGTGGTTCAACCCCAAGAATTCGTAATCTAATTCCTTTCTGATGGAAACACAAATTAAGCTCATTCTAAGAAATATCTGTTTAATTGATTGAGGGTTTCATATGGTTGACGAAGTTGATGTCTATCGTTCATTACAACAGCACATGGATACATTTCCAATTCGGTTTCCCGAAAGGGTGGGTGGCGCAGAGATTCGCCTACTCAAACGGCTTTTCACACCAATTGAGGCAAAAATCGCTACTAAACTGAGGTGGTCTGTATATCCTTCGGAAACAGTGGATGATATCTATCCACGTTTGAAAGACACTGGAATATCAAAAGAAGACTTAGAAAATACACTGGATGAAATGGCCCAAAAGGGACTAATTCTGTATCTAAAAGAAGGGGATACCAAGTATTATGGCAATGCCCTGTGGGTCATAGGTATCTTTGAACTCCAAGTGGATAAATTAACAAAAGAACTCATCGAGGATATTGATCAATTCTATAACGCGCGACCTCTTCAAGAAATTCAGAGAACAGGAATAGGGCAACTTCGAACCATTCCTGTCGGACAAAGCATAAAACGGGAAGATAGTGTAGCCAACTATGACAATATTCGCCAACTAATTGACAAATCGAAGGGACCTTTCATAGTAATTAATTGTGTGTGTCGTCAAACCAAGGATATCGCTGGTGAGCCCTGCAAGGCAACTGATCGACGTAATCTCTGTATCGGTATAGGTGGTTTTACAAAGCAGTATATTGATCTTGGCTGGGGTCAAGAAGTTTCCAAAGAAGAAGTATTAGAAACGATTCGGCAAAATGAGGAGGAAGGACTGGTCCTCCAACCTAGTAATTCTCAGGATATCGAATTTCTCTGTAGTTGTTGTGGCTGTTGTTGTGGAGGGCTTGTGGGGGCGAAAGGGGCTCCTCGTCCTGTGGACTATTTTTCAACCAATTATTATACCGAAGTTGATGCAGATTTGTGCAGCAGTTGTGGCACCTGCGTTGAAGTATGTCAGATGGACGCAGTAACCCTTACAGATGGAATTGTGACCATTGACCTAGATCGATGTATCGGTTGCGGCGTATGTGTGGCAAATTGTCCATCGGAAGCAATGAGTTTGGTTAAGAAGGAGAAGGAACACGTTCCACCCGAAACCTTTGAAGATTTGTATGCTCAAATTGAACAAAGAAGAAAGGAACTAGATAAAGCAGCAAAATAGCTTTCTTACGGCCAGTTTATCGCTCGAATACTCCTCGATTAACCTCATCCACCGCTGAGTCGACCATCTGACATTGTGAAATGACGGTCTGCATATTTGATGAGTTCTTGGTCGTGAGTCACCACGACGAAGGTGATTTTTTCCGTTTGGTTGAGTTTGCGGAGGAGTTGCATGATGGTAGCGCCGGTTTTAGTGTCGAGATCACCAGTAGGTTCGTCTGCAAAGACCACTTTCGGTTTGTTGACCAGGGCACGGGCTATAGCGGTTCGTTGCTGTTCACCGCCTGAGAGTTGACGAGGAATATGGTCTTTACGTTCCACCATATCCACAGAACGGATAACATCCATTGCTCTATCTTCGATTTCTTGGCGACTAAGGTCGGTGGGCCAGATGGGTGCAGCGACGTTTTCATAGACGGTCATGGTAGATATGAGGTTGAAGAGTTGGAAAATGAAACCGATTTTTTCCTGGCGGATTTTGGGGAGGATTCGTTCGTCGATGACGGTGAGGTCCATTTGGTCAAAAATGATTCGTCCGTCTGTGGGTCGATCGAGTCCAGAGAGTACGTTGAGCAATGTGGTTTTGCCACAACCACTTTTACCTTCAATAACGAGGAATTCACCGGAACGTATTGTCATGTTGATATCGCGCAAGGCGTGGATGATTTCACGACCACGTCGGTATTCCTTCTCAACTTTTTGTGCAACAATTATATCCTCAGGCATCGTTTTTTCACTTCCATCTCTATTCGGGGCGAGTTAGCGCTCGCATGGGGCTAATTCGGAGTGATCGCCAGATCAAGATGAGAATTCCTGGAATCTGGACAAACATCACGATAGCAAAGGCAGACAACATGAAGTCGGGTCGTATCATGAGAAGTCGGAGGGAATTGGGTACAAGAACGGATATGTTTCCTAAGGGGTCTAAACTGATTACAACCATAGTGTAGAAGTAAGCTCCTCCAATCAAGACACCAAGAAGGGCTATGGCACAAACTGCTGCAACGGTGATGAAAATAATTTCACCCAATACTAGTTCTCGGATATCATGGTTGGACCAGCCTACACATTTAAGCACCGCGATATCGTCTCTTCGTCCATGAGCAATCAGCCAAGAGAAGACTATCCCCATTATCGCTCCCGCTACCATTGTGTATACTATAGTCACTTGAAGAAATGCAAGGGTTTCACCCAGTTGAGGGGTCGGGGCTGCAAGAAAGGCAAAGAATGTGATATAGTAGCTTCGAATAATGAAAGCAATCCAAGT
>JBHLQC010000057.1:0-8650 GCA_048885185.1 Candidatus Odinarchaeota archaeon
GCAGCAGGACCTGGGTCCGCACCTGCACTATGTGGTCCAACTCGCAAAATTCCTCCTTCATCAATCCATGCGATACTTCCACCACCCGCACCAACGGTTTCCACATCAGTCATTGGCACACGACAGGGTAATCCACCAATCTGGCCTTCAGCGGTTTCTCGAATCCTGCCATTTGAAATCAGCGCGACATCAGTACTGGTTCCTCCCATGTCGAAGGTGATAATGTTCTCCTGGTTCATGACCTGACCTGTATATCTTCCACCCAAGGTTCCGCCCGCTAACCCGCTGAAGAGTAGTCGTGCTGCTTGAGATCCAGCTAGCCGTGATTGTAACACCCCGCCATGACTCTGCATCACTAAGAGTGGGGTGTTTATCCCCACATCTGTTAGAGCCTCATCTAAACGTCGAAGATACTGAGTTAACACAGGAGTCACATAAGCGTTCAATACAGTAGTTGACATTCTTTCGTATTCTCGATATTCTGGTAACACTGCGGATGAAATAGAGACCGGTAATTCTGAATTGATCTCCAGCAATTGTGAACGCAATAGTTGTTCATGAATGGGATTCTGGTACGCAAAGAGGAGGCATACAGCCACACCATCTACATTTCGTACCGCACTTTTGAGGGTTTTATTCAATTCTTTCTCAGCGAGAGGTGTATGGACAACACCATCTGCTTGAATGCGTTCTTCAACACCAAAAATTCGGTCCCGTGGAACTAGCGGTTGAATTCGTTCCACAAATAAATCATAAAGGGTTGGTCGTTGTTGTCGTCCGATTTCCAAAATATCTTCAAAACCCTTCGTGACAATTAGGCTGATTTTCGCACCTTTTCGTTGCAACACTGCATTGGTGGCAACTGTTGTTCCATGTAAGAGATATCGAACTGCATTAGGCTTTATCTTGGCAAGATGTAGAATCTTCATTAAGCCATTGAGGACTCCTTTCGATGAATCCTCTGGAGTAGATCGAACTTTGACATGCCACCGTTTCCCGGTAGAATCAATTAGCAGCACGTCAGTGAAGGTTCCTCCGACATCAATGCCAATTCGAATTGATTCCTTACTTCGACCTTGTGGTGGCATGGTCTTTTCAACACTCAAGGGTATAATCGTGGGATGGTATTCCCTTTATTCCTTCAGGTTTTCGACTTGGAAATAGATGATATGATTTTACCCTACTGAAAAGGAGCTTTTTTCTCCTCTACTCTCTAGTTCTATAAAGAGTATAGGTGGACGTAATGGCTTGTAGATATGTTCCAAGATTGAGGCTTCATAAAAAGTTTCATGCAGTAGAACCTCAGAAAACGAAAGGCTCTCCACTTAACCCGATTAACCTTCGAATTTTTCTCATTCCAACTCTCCTTATGATAGTTGGTGGAATAATTTGGGGGATAGTAGCCATCTATTCTCCCACTAATTTTCCTCTATTGGTACTAGGTCAAATTATCTTCATGATTGGAATGTTCGTGGCAATAATTCTCGGATTCTGGGTTATGACTCTTATCCGAATTCCCCAACGCTAGTAACACTTTCCATGGCTCCAATTGCTCTTGCATGCAAAGCAAAGCTTATAATAAACGGTAACAGGAGTGCCAACGGCGTGCTCTGTAAAACTGGAGGCATTACTGGTGGGCTTTCGCGAGTTCGTTGTACGACGAACCATCAATAGCTTCATTTTAGTCATTGCTGTGGTCATCTTTTGTTTCTTTGTCTTCCGCTTAATGCCTGGTGACGCATCATCAATTCTCATTGGTGATTATTTTGACCCCCTACGGGCTGAACAACTCCGAATGTTGTGGGGATTAGATCAACCCCTCCTCGTTCAATTTGCTCAATATATCATCAATATGTTCACCTTCAATTATGGCTACTCGTTTGTAGAAAGTCGACCGGTGATTGAGACTATTGCAGCCCGCCTTCCCAATACTCTCCTGTTGACTGGCACTGCTGCTGTCATTACCATAGTCCTCGGCATCGTTGCAGGCATCGTTGCTGCTACTCGACGAGGAAGCACAGCGGACAAAGGCCTGGTTACAACTACTCTTGCCTTCTATTCGACACCTTCCTTTTGGTTAGGGATGATTTTCATACTTCTTTTTGCCACTTACCTTCCACTCTTCCCGAAGAGAGGTACCGTCCATTCACCAGCACCAGAAGATCCCCTCCTGTTTGCATTGTCTGTCGGTCATCATCTTATGTTGCCAGCATTTACTCTTGCCCTTGTTTCTTTTGGTGCTTACATGCTGGTAACACGGAACACGCTCGTTGAAGTTATGTCAGAGGATTATATCCTCACTGCCCGTGCAAAGGGCGTGAACGAGAATGCTGTTCTGTATAAGCACGCTATGCGGAATGCGGTTCTTCCCCTAGTCTCTATGATTGCGTTAACCTTTGGTTTTCTCATAACCGGTGCAACACTCACTGAGACGGTCTTTGATTGGTACGGAGTGGGACGGCTCATTTTCGATTCCATCCAAGCTAGAGATTATCCCGTTCTACAAGCGATTTTCTTTATTCTCGCAATTGCAGTTATCATTGCCAACTTCATTGCTGATCTTCTCTATGGCTATCTTGATCCACGTGTCAGGTTTGATTGAAAACGGTGAAAAGCATGACAAGAAGGGAAGAATATCAACAGCGGTTCTCTGGTTTTTGGAAAAAATATCGAAAGAACCGTAAGGGCATGGTTGGTCTGATTATCATCCTCTTCTTCTTGGCAATTGCTCTGTTTGCACCACTCATCGCTCCCTGGCCCGGTCCCGGATTTGCACCAGCCCTAGCTTTTCCCACCTGGCTGCTCCCATTTCATCCGACAGGATTTCAATCCATCTATCCAGTAGAAAATTGGCATTTTAACAACGATGCAGATGGATGGCATTACAATGAGTCAGTTGAAGGCATCGGATATACCGTAGTGAATAATTCTCATTTCAATGATAATGCGGATGGTTGGGTGTTTTCTGCAGTTGGAGGTGGAGCATCAATTACTGATGCTTTCTACAGATCAACAATCGGTTCTGATCTCGTCGATGGGAGTGGTCCCGGTTGCTATACAATCCAATACTATGACTTACGTGATGATCTTGATTATGGACGAACTGATGCCTATTTTGATTACAACTTCACCTTCGATGCAGATCGATATCCACCTGGCTTGGCTAGCTTTTACCCCTCCCGGGTTTCCGTGTCTTATAGCCTCAGATTCATTATCGAAAATAATTACGTTACACTTCCTGCGGCTAATGCGATTTTCAGTCTTGAAATTATAAATTCAAGTGGTCCACCAATTGAAATCTATTCCAGCACATACCAAACTTCAGGAACTTTTGGATGGTATGCTAGGACAAAGAATATGCCTTCTGAAGATATTAGCTCCACTTTCATTACAACAGAGAATATGACTCTCCGATTCCATTTCGTTTTTCAAAACTACAATGCTGAAAACACTCCTTATATGCGGATTTACCTTGATGATCTCCAATGTAGCATCGAAAACTCGTACACATACACAACCACCAATCCCCAAATGGACGGGCAACACACAACACAAGATGGGAGCTTTCTAACGGGCCCTGGAAGCTTCCGATTTTACTATACCGATACTGACAATACATCATATTCCATTTCATCAACGGGTTGGATACAAACGAACATCACTTGGGACTACTATGACCGTCCCAAAACTGCGTACCTACGTTATAATTACAAAATTGAAAACCTGACTGCCTGGGGTGATGCCCAAATTAACATAATCCAAGAATGTTACGTTGAAGCGAATGGATGGACCGAAGAAATCCTTCTCAGCGATGCCATCACCGAAAACCGTGATTGGACCTCCTCTCCCGAATGGGCTTGGAACGATTTCATAATCACAAATACTTTCGACCAGCGGGGAACCCTATGGATACGCCTTCGAATTCTAATTACCGATCCAACACCAGAGGATACGTCCTCTTTCATCATTTTCTTCGATGATTGTGCCCTTGAGATTGTAGGAAATTATCATGGCTTTCTCGGAGCAGGCCAATCAGGGGAAGACATTTGGGCACAACTACTCTGGGGCGCACAAAATGCTTTTCGAGTCGCCATTATCGCAGCATTAATTGCCACCATTTCAGGGCTTGTTGTTGGACTCATTGCAGGATATTATGGTGGCATAACGGACGAGATTTTATCGCGACTAACTGATTTCTTCCTAATTATCCCCGGACTTGCCTTGATGATTGTATTAGCAGCAATTCTCCAACCCCGGTGGTGGAATATCGTCTGGATAATTGCACTAATTGGATGGACGAGTACAGCCCGTATAGTACGATCCAAAGTCATCGCAGAAAAACAACGAGCATATGTTGATGCCGCTCGGGCCATCGGAGCAAGCGATTTCTACATCCTATCAAAACATATTCTCCCTATAGTAATTCCCATACTCTTCGCTCAATTCATTTTGGCTGCTGCCGGAGCACTACTAGCTGAGGCAGGCCTAGCTTTCTTGGGTCTTACTCATCCATTAGATGTAAGTTGGGGTCGTATGTTAATGCAGGCGTTTCAATCAGGCGCTTCTTATATCGGTGCATGGTGGTATGTCTTCTTTCCTGGACTATGCATCCTCTTTCTCGCATTAGCCTTTACCCTCGTCGGTTACGCAATCGATGAAGTTCTCAATGCAACAGACCAAGTACGAAGTTAATATGAAAAAAGTGAAAACAGATGGCAGTACTGGAAGTAAAAAATCTCAAAGCTTACATTTTCAGTGAACGTGGTACTGTCAAAGCTGTTGATGACATCACCTTCGATTTGCAACGCGGCGAAATCCTTGGCCTTGCTGGTGAATCGGGGTGCGGAAAATCTACTACAGCCTATGCGCTCCTCAATGTTCTCCCGGAGCCAGGGCGGATTGTGAACGGATCAGTTATCCTTGATGGTGAGAACCTCACTCAGAAATCCACCATTGAATTACAGAAGATTCGTTGGGAAGAAATCTCGATGATCTTTCAGAACCCAAGAAGTGCTCTCAACCCTGTTTTGAAGGTGGGCGACCAAATTGTGGAGGCAATCATGCTTCACGAAGATACAACACCTGACGATGCCTGGAAGCTCATGGAAGAACTCTTAGAAGTCGTTGGCATTAATCCCACCCTTGCCAATAACTATCCACATGAATTCACTCCGGGTATGACCCAACGAATTATGATTGCACTAGCCCTTGTCGCTAATCCAAAAATCCTCATCGCTGACGAACCCACAGCTGCCCTCGATATAACGGTTGCAGTTCAACTCCTCCGCCTTCTTAAAAACCTTCAAGAATACTTACGACTTTCAATCATTCTCATAACAAATGACTTGGCAACTATCGCTGAAGCCTGTGACCGCGTCGCCATCATGTATGCGGGACAAATCGTGGAGCTTGCAGATGTAAAGACAATATTCAAAGAGCAACTTCATCCATATACTGAAGGGCTCATCCGTTCTATTCCAAGTTTACTCGGTTCTGAAAATTTGGTGTTCATTCCTGGATCACCACCCGACCTGCTAACGCCACCCTCCGGTTGTCGTTTTCATTCACGGTGCCCCATCGCGACCACTCTCTGCTCCAAAACGCAACCCAAATACCGTGAGATTAAAAAAGGACATTTCATCGCCTGCCACCACGCCGACCAACTCTGGAGGAAAAACGTCTGGAAGTAATCAACAATGGTAACGAAAGAAAAACTCATCGAAATTCGTAACCTGAAAAAATACTTCCCTATCCCTCAGAGTCGTCTTTCATCACTTTTCCAACGTGAAAAATACTGGGTCCAATCAGTTGACGATATTTCTTTTGACATCTATAAGAACGAGGTCTTTGTACTCGCCGGTGAATCAGGATGTGGCAAAACCACTACTGGCCGTTTATTGCTCGACCTCATCCCACCGACTGAAGGGACAATTACTTACGATGGCAGAGAGCTAGGAGGACTTTCAAAGAAAGAAAAACATGAGCTTCGTCCAAAACTTCAGATGGTCTACAAGGATCCTTATGATAGCCTGAACCCTCGGAAGAAAGTCTTTGATACTGTTGCTGAAGGTCTAAGGATTCACAAAATAACAGAAGAAAAGGATGTGTTATTCTTCAGGGTGAGAGAAGCGCTCAATGATGTTCAACTTGTCCCACCCGAAATTTTCTTCACCAAACTACCGCACATGTTAAGTGGTGGACAACGACAGCGTGTCGCTATTGCCCGGGCAATTTCCACACAACCAGAATTCCTTGTCACAGACGAACCGGTCTCAATGCTCGACGCTTCAATTCGAGTAGCCATTCTGCAATTACTCAAAAATCTCATTGACAAATACAATCTCACGTGTCTTTACATTACAGGCGATCTAGCCTCTGCACGCTACATTGGTGATCGGATTGCCATTATGTATCTCGGAAAAATAGTCGAATATGGCCCTGTTGACCGTGTCATCGATAACCCCAAACACCAATATACAGCACTTCTAATCTCCTCAGAACCTATTCCTGATCCATCAGTTGACCACCTAAGACAAACTCCAGTAGGGGAAGTACCCTTCCCTGTTTTTCCACCCGCAGGCTGCCGATTTCACACCCGATGCGCTATGGCTGAGGAGAGATGTCACATAGAAGAACCGAATTTTGAAGAAGTTGAAACAGATCACTTTGTTGCGTGCTGGCACTGGTTCGATTCCACTCAGTAGAAAGCAGAATAACTCCAAGTTACTCAACGGATTAACATGTTCAAAAAAGAAAGTTATTTGAAGAGAGATCTTATCAAATTCTTTTACGAAAGAAGTATACTCTGAAAACAAATATCAGGAAGGATTCACTGATTGGACTTAACGTTGAGAAAAACGTCTTTCACACCATAATAAGGGATTGCACTTATGTCTTCGACAACCATTCATGCGAACACATAACGCACCTGAAAACCACTTGGAGCAGCGAATCATGGGCAAAACTACTACCACGGGCAAGGAAGGGCAACACCTATAAGCGCTCTCGGGCTTCCCTCTTGTTGTTAGCAAATAGGATTTAGTGTCTTTTTTGAAGAGCTTTAGCTTATCGTGCTAGGCAGCTATTCCCCTGAATTACATTCTACGGAACAGCACGGTTGCGTGACACAGCCACCTATCCCTGAGAGATAACCCCATCTCAACTCAAGCAAATCGAGGTGAACACTATGGTAAAAGGCACAGTCAAATGGTTTAATCCCGACCGCAACTACGGCTTCATCGAACGCGAAACTGGCACCGACGTATTCGTACACGGTAGCGAAGTAGAAGGCGCCTACTTACTCAAAGAAGGCGACAAAGTCAGTTTCAAAATCGAGCAAGGCGACCGCGGACAAAAAGCTACCCAGGTCATAGTCGAATAAATTGCCCAATCCAATCTCAGCCACCACACTTTCTACTGAACGATCAAAGTGCAGTCAAAATAGGAAGCTGAGACTGGTTCTCAATCCTCGACCCCATACAATGTAGGAGATGATAGAATATGAGCGAAGAAACCAATAATGCAGAACACACTGAAGGACGGGTTATGCGGGATTTGCAACGTCGACCACAGTGGCGTAAGTACCGTGAGATAGTACTAATATCAGGTGAACGCGTCAGGCGAACTGACATCGGTTGGACTAAAGAGTACGAAGACGAGTAAGAATAAAGTCTCATTAGCTCCTTTGAAGACCGCAAAGTCACAGATTATTCCTTGGAGTAGATTACTTTTCTTGCCAGGTGATCTCGTCTATTAACTCTTGAATTGCCCGTGGAATAGGTGTACTATCTTTGAGCGAATCGTTCGCCACCAACTCAACACCCGGATGCAGCGAAAAAAGCCCCAAAACCGGACACGAAAAGAGTGGTGATAAATCAATCTGCTCAAAAGGGTTAGCAGATAAATACAAGATTTCTAGCTTTGGACAATTTCGAAGCGGTTCCAAATCAATGGAAGTCAATTGATTCTCACCCAATTTGAGAGTTCGAAGATCTGTGCACTGTTTTAATGGTGTCAAATCAATTTCCTGTAACAAGTTTCGGTCTAAAATCAGATCTTCAAGCTGTCTCCAATACCCTACTGGTGTCAAATCAATTTCTACAAGCGCGTTCCAATTAAGCCGAATTTCTTGAAGGTCCGTGCACTGGTGAAGGGGAGCAAGATCAATTTTCTGAAATCGATTAGCTGTGAGATGAAGTTCTCGAAGCTTCGTACAGGCTTGAAGCGCTGTCAAATCGATTTTTGCTAGCTGGTTATTACTTAGTTCCAGCTTACGTAATCGATTACAATGCTCAAGTGAACCAAGATCGAGTTGAATTAATTGATTTCCACTTAACCGCAGATTCTTCAAGTTCGGACAGTGTTGAAGAGGTCCAAGATCAATTTTGGTCAATTGGTTTCTTCGCAAATCTAGCTCTTCAATTTCGGTACGTCGATCGACAGTTGAGAGGTCCAACTCCACAATTTCGCGCCCATACAATGCGATATCAGTTTTTTCCGGAGGAAGTTGAACTTGCACCTTTTCGCCATCAACTGTCGTATACTTAAGGACAATATTTTCCACGCAATCAAGGTCTCCTTATTTGAATTCTGTACACCATATCTCCCGCCCCCTTTTGTTATTTGGGGACACAATACACTAGCTAAAAAG
>JBHLQC010000058.1:0-8610 GCA_048885185.1 Candidatus Odinarchaeota archaeon
AACTGGAGTGTTCTTCTATGAGATTGGATTACTAACCGTTTGGATCGCTCTCGGAGTAATTATCATCACTTTCATCATGCAGATTCTAACACTTGCCATTAATCGGTATGCTGGAAGACTCGTTGCTTCCGTGGATAGTGCAACTGAACAACCGGAATCATGACAAAGAGTCTAGACGTCACAGTCTAATAGACCGATCTCCACAGAACTGGAATATGACCGATCATCTTCGGAGTCAATGGCAGGCTAACGCGAAGGCCTATTCCAAGTTAATCGAGGGTAAAGGCACCCCACATCATCGTGAGATTCTCAACCCATGCATTGAACAGCTAATGGGAAATGTGCAAGGAAAACACATTCTGGATGCTGGTTGTGGAGAAGGTTACCTCTCGCGTTATTATGCACAAAAAGGCGCAAAAGTTACTGGCGTTGATTTTTCTCCTAGCCTGATTTCAGAAGCCAAACAACGCTCCCAAGACTTTGATATTACATATCTTGTCGGAGACATTTGCCAGTTGGAAGATTTCCAGGTAAATCAGTTTGACATTGTTCTCTGCAATCTTGTACTTCTCAATGTGGATTGTCTTGAAAGCAGCCTTCAAGAATTTCATCGCGTGTTGCAGCCAGGAGGATTTCTCATCTTTTCAGTTGTCCATCCTGCATTCAACATATATGGGCCTGGTCAATGGGAACTTGGAGAAAAAGATTCTACAACAGGTCGGCGAAAAGGACAATATTTCAAAACCGATAACTATCACGCTGAAAAAGAGTTTCAGGTGAGATGGAAGAGTCGAACTGGAAAGGGCTTTCCACAGAAGTTCAGTTTCTTCCATCGAACAATAAGCACCTATGTTAATACAGTTATCGAGTCAGGGTTCCAGTTAGTAACTTTTGAGGAACCGCTTCCATCAACAGATTCTCCGTTTTTTGAACGCGAAAGACGTGTGCCATTCTTCCTTGTAATTAAAGCCGAAAAATCTTGAACCACGTTCAGGTACGAATCTTTTGAGGAAGGAGTAGTGAGACTTCAGAAAAACGGTGAGGACGTTTTAGCAAACGGGAGATAAATCGTGTAAAAAGACGTTTATCTTCACCACAGGCTGCTGCGAAACCCATGGGTGAGAGTCCCGCTAAGATGAAACGAGTCGTAGCATCCAGAAGAGAGGATTCAATCAGTGGAGCTTTGGCGGGTTGTGATTCACTGATTTCAAGCCCATAGTCTTCTGTGATAAAGAGCGCCCCAGCTGATAGCCCGCGAGGATGACTTTTTGTAAGTATTACGAATAATGGTGTATCCAGGGTGAGAGGTGTTTCCTGAGGAGTTCTTACTTCTTCGATGACAGTTTTGATAGCCCATTCATCGTTTTGCCGAATCAATTCAAACAGTTGATTAAGGAAGGACTCACCTACAACCACCGTAGAGGGAGAAAGAAGGGATTCTGCATCCTGAAAATCGAGTGCCACCCGAACCTCTTGTCCTTCGGCCTCACCTCGAATTATAACAACCCAGTTACTAGGATCCTCCACCTTAGTACACCTAAATCAATTAGAGAACTTGTAGATTGATGAGGACACAGGAAGAAAAAACCCTTCGTATTTAGGGCGTGATGAACGGAAAACCACGCGCATACACGAATACAGTGCCTTCTAGACTTCCTAGAGCACAGATAATTGTGATGGTGTAAGTGCCAGTAATATCAAGCCATGGAGTCGTAACGGTTGTTGTTGAGGTATCAATAGAAAGTGAAGCATTGAGCACATTATTCGATGCATCTCGAATTTCATAGCCCCAGACAGCGGAAACAGACGTAAGAGTGATTGTAACCTGTATCTGCGAATTCGGCCAGTTAATCGCACCTGGAATATCTGTTGATGAAAGAATCCCACTAAGACTAACTGGCGTCGATTGTACCGGAGAGGGGAATGCCAATCCGAGGTAAATTCCAGCCGAAATTATTACTATGATGATAATTCCAATGGCAACCTTTTTTCCTGTTTTCATTATCTACTCACCTGTTGGGTCTTTTTCTATCAGGTCCATGTTCTATTTATCATTCTAGTATGATGAGAGAAACTTTGTCATTCGTCCGAATGAAATATGAAAAAGATTTGAGCCATAAGAGGTGCAAGGAGTCATAATAACTTGCCATTTCAGATTGATCTCATTATTCATAATGTTAACATCATCACCATGGATCCTGCTATGCCTAGAGCAGAAGCGATGGGAGTTACTAATGGACGGATTATTGCGCTTGGCGCAGAGGAGGAATTGAAACCACTTTTTGAGAATGCCAAAGAGATCATTGATGGAAAAGGGCATACTGTGCTTCCGGGATTCATTGACACTCATGCTCATTTGGCTGGACTTGGTCGCAAATTATTACACCTTGATCTCGGTGACACTACATCTGCAGAGGAAGCAATTCAATTAGTTGGGGAACGGGTGAAAAAGTGTCCCCCTGGTAAGCTCATATTAGGTTACAGTTGGGATGAAAGCAAATGGACAACTCCTCGTTACATAACAAAAGAGGACCTAGACCCTATTGCTCCTGATAATCCAATCGTGTTGATTCGAGTATGTGGACATCTAGTAAGCACAAACTCAGCAGCACTTAAACAATTAGACATTGATGAAACGCATCCTGGAGTTGACACCGACACTAACACAGGTGAACCAACAGGAGTTCTCCGTGATATTCCCATTGATACCAGGAAATTAGAAACCGAAGAAGAAGATTTAGCTCAATCTATTATTGCAGCATGTAGTTTCGCAAACAGCGTTGGTGTCACATCCGTACATGAGAATCTATATCGACGACAATTGCCAACCGTTGCAGCGTTCATCAAAGTCCGCCAAGCTCAACAACTTACCGTGAGGGTGTATGTCAATCTTGAAACTCCATTATTGGATAAGCTTGCAGGGCTAGGCTTACCTACTGGACTAGGAGACGAATACTTCAAGTTAGGCGGTGTGAAGACATTCATAGATGGATCCTTTGGAGCCCAAACAGCAGCACTTTCTCAACCTTACCAAGACCACCCAGAATCTAATGGCCTCCTACTCTTCGATGAAGAGGATTATCGATTCCTTCTCAAAACTGCCAACCAATTGGGACTTCAAGTGAGTACTCATGCTATCGGTGACCGGGGAATTGACATCGTTTTGAGAGCGCATGAACAAGTGAGCAAAGCCAAGCTCGTAAAAGAGTTACGGCATAGTATTATCCACGCTGAATTTCTTACACAATCATTAATCGACCGAGTGAAAAAGTTGGATATGCTTTTACTCCAACAACCGAATTTTGTGCATCGATGGGGACTCCCAGGAGGGATGTATTATTCCCGCCTGGGTTCGGAACGTGCTCAACAATTAAACAATTTCCGGAAAATTCTCGATGCAGGAATCAAAGTCGCGTTTGGATCTGATTGTATGCCGATGGACCCGATTTATGGAATCTATTCGGCTGTGACTCACCCAAACCCTGCAACGCGAATCACTGTGGAAGAAGCGATTCGACTCTATACTGCTGATGCCGCTTATGCCAGTTTTGAAGAACAAGATAAAGGATCGCTCACCCTCGGAAAACTAGCTGATTTCATACGCATTTCCGCAGATCCCTTCACCCTAAACCCTGAGAACTTGCGAGATCTCAAGGTGCTTGAAACCTATGTTGGTGGGCGCCAAGTCTTTTCATGCCTCTAATGGGCGCTTCCGCATCAAAAAGGCAGTCGTTTCTTGAAGGCTTGGAAATAGGGTTTGACCAGGCTGACGGGAAACTCGCAAAGCAGCTACCGCATTGGCGAAGACAGCAGCCCGACCCATAGTAGCCCCAGAAATCATACTCACAGCAAAGCCAGCATCAAAGGCATCACCAGCTGCTGTTGTATCCTGAACTTCAACATCGAAGGCAGGTATATGATGTTGATCACGTTTTGTTGCCAGTAAACAGCCCTTCTTGCCTAGCTTTACTACGAGAGCAGGAGCTCCAGCTTCGATAATTCGTTGAGCTCCTTTCTGTGGGCTACGTTCACCTGTTATTGCTTTGACTTCATCACCATTGGGGAAAAACACATCAACAAATTGAAGAATTTCTTTGACTTCTTCAACAGTATCGTCTGACCAACCAGCAGGATCCCAGCCGGTATCGAACGACGTTGTAGCTCCCCGTGATCTTGCTTGTTTTAATAATTCCACTGACGGTCGCCCTTGAAGAGCATTCAGAAGATGATATCCAGCTAAATGGACCCATCGCGGTGGTGGATCCTGTTTGAGACATACTTCAAGATCATTCAATTGGAGCTGGGCATTCGTTCCTTTGAAGGTGACAAAAGCCCGTTCGCCATCTTCGCGTATCATGGCAATTGTGACACCTGTAGAGGAATCCTCGACAAGTCGCAAGCATTGAGTATCCACATCAACTTCTCGAAAAGCTTTCAACACGACTTCGCCAAATTGGTCAACTGCTAGACGGCCAGCAAATCCTGTTTTGACACCAAGGCTAGCTGCACAAAGGGCAAAATTTGCTGCGGATCCTGCGGACCGAGTCATCATTTCAGGCACAACAACTTCGCGACCAAAACCTGGCATCTTTTCAAGTTGTGGAAATACAAATTCAGCATTTGAATCCCCAATTGCCAATATTTGTACTACCGTCGGGATGACCGCTCTTTTTTGTTGATTCATCGGTTTGACCTCTTCGGCCACCTTGGTTGTCGAGTGGACTAAGTAGTAATTATAATATTAAGAATATCCGCTACGCTTACCCGGCTAAAAGAAGAAGGGGATGAACGCTCTTACCTGAGGGCAATAAGGCGTTCTCACCTGCCGGATTGGCTTTCAAGCGATATCTGATTGTTTGGTTGATTCGTTGTTCGTAGATGGCTCTTAGACCTGTTTCTACCCGCGAACCAATGTGATTTCCATAGCTGAGACGTTTGCGACGTTACCCTCTGCAGTTTTGACTTGTTCAGTGGAGATTTCAATTTCGCGAACGACAAGATCAGGCATGAAGCGATTTCGTAAAACTTCAGCTACGTCCACAGCACGACTGATGGCTCGACCACGCGCTTTAATGACAAGTTCCTCTGGATTTCGGTTGAGTTGAGTAACACAGGCAGTAATGTAGCTCATTAGCGGTTTACTACCCACGAATACGACGCTTTCATCACGTCGGGTCTTTGGTGCTTCAGCTTTTTTCTCCTCTTTCTTCGGAGCTTTTTCGGTCTTTGGTTCTGCAGCCTTCGCTTTTTCAGCTTTGGGCTCTTTTGCTTTGGTTTCTTTTGTTTTTTTAGTCTCAGCAGACTTAGATTCTTTAGACATTTTAGGATATTTCCTCCATCTCTGGTTGTAGTGTATTCTAGTTTCACCAGATTGTCTTGTGAACTATTGCAGAAGAAGCTAGAAACCTCCTCCGCAATATTGGTGAGTGGAATCGATACTCTGGCTATAACTTTAAAATGTTTGGTTTAACCCCGATTTTCGTGACTTCAGGGAGAGAGTTAATTTAATTAATCAACACGTTGACGTTTTCGCCAAACAACTAATAAAATCAGCACACTTACGACTATAACAAGAACCATTAATGCAAAAATAAGAGGTAAGAGCCATGGATCCGTTACTCGGAAATTGGTTGGGGCAACCAGTTGTTGTTGTACGAAATCTTCAACGACCCGTCCAACGGCTTCTAAGGATTCAGGTGAGCACTTATCGGGCGTATCCTCTAAGGTGTGCCAGGGAGGATAATCAAAATCAATAATATCAATAGCAGGAATTCCTGCCCTCAAGAATGGGCGATGATCATCACCGATGTTATAGCCAGGAACATCGAGAAACACATCATCATATTGAAGAGCTGCCGCGATTTGCCAAATGGCATTGACGAGGGAGGGGGTGGAGCTAAGCTCGTGTTTCAATTGTAGATCTGCATCACCCATCATATCAAGAAGGACTGCTGCCTGGATGTTGTTTTTCTGATACTCCGTAAGGCTGTTCACGTAGTAGGTTGATCCAACAATATATTCCCATCCATTCCAATTTCCTGAATCCTCGGCATCAACAAAGAGAAGAGTGACTACGTTTTGTGCTTCTTCAGGAAGAACACTGGCTAGCTCGAGAAGTGCAGCGACACCACTGGCACCATCGTTTGCCCCGAGAATTGGCTGTGTCCGATTTTCTGGGTTTGGATCCAGATTAGCTATGGGTCGAGTATCGTAATGGGCAAGTAATACATAACGTGGCGAGGTGCTAGCACCTGCGATGATATTACGAAGTGGCGTATCCAGGTGTGTCCAAGTTTGCGTTTGTAGGTTCCAACCTTGGTTTTCCAGTGATGCAATAATATAATCACCACAAGCCGTAAGGTTACTTGAACCTGGTGGACGTGGACCAAAGGCACATTGATCTTCTAAATATGTAAAGGCGCGAGTGCCGTTAAATTCCAAACAGCATTGTGCTGGGAGAATTGAATATTCAGCATCAGCTGTGTATTCTTTTGATGAATTAACTGGAAGTGGGAGAAGCATGAGTGTCAGTAATGCGACCATTGTAAAGACAATAATCGCTGAGTGAGATTTTGATTGACGGTTCATAGGTGCACCTGAAATGATGACTACGCCCTTAGAAAGGAATTGAGCAAACCCGAAACCTATAAAAGTAGTGGACTGATGCCAACCGTCACAGCCTGGTGCTCTCGTATGTCGAATGAATCTGATGAACTCAAACGCATCCGTGAACGGAAAATGCAAGCGTTGATCAAAGAGCGAGAGCGCCGCGAAGCCGTCGAATCAGTAGTCGCTGATCGTGAAAAAGAAAGGGAACAACTGATTCAACATTTGTTTTTGCCGGATGCCGTGTCATATCTGGAAGAACTAAAGAAGAAGAAACCGAAGATTGCTAATCGTATTGAAGATCTGGCTATTGCGCTTTATTTGCGACGGCAATTGATTAACCGCATCCCTAAAACTGGCGTTATTATGGTTCAACGCAAATTAGAAGGCGTCGAACCAAAAATCACAGTTAAACGCCGCGGAGAAGATGAAGTAAGCTTCTATGAAGCTGTTAAAAAGGACCTTGCGGATAAGCATTGAAACCCAAGAAATCCGCTATGATTTCTTAGGAAATTTCCGTTGGTTCAGGGGTACATTTATTGTTTTTAATATGCTGCCGATGGTACGGTCCCAGCGGAGGTTTCTTTTAAAACCCGGCCTTGTTGATTCTGGAGAGCAACTCGAATCACACTTACTGCATTTGCACCCCAGACAGTTCGTTTGATATCTCGCTCCAGCATTTTCACTGCAGCACCATTGCTTAACTCCTGAAAAGCCGTTGGACCCATGTGGAGTAATAGGTGAAGAACCGTACCTGATTCATGGAACAATGGATCAGGAGGGAGGTCTATTTCAGAGGTTTCAACGGATGGGGCAATGGCTGATGGTTTCCAATGGAAATAGCGTTTACGGGCTTCTCTTCGAATATCCACGAGCCCTGCGCAACATAACACTTCAATGACATCGTAAAGACGTCGTTTTTCTTTTAGTGGCAAGCCTAGATGCATGAGGAGTGTATTGGCCGTGTATTCCTGCTGAGGATGGTCCCGTAAAAAACTGATTACATGGCTAGCAATTTCGCCTAACTTCATGGTGATATCCTCGCCCAGTCCAAAGAATTTCAAGGGTTAGTGAGGCTTTCTCTCGGAGGAAGGTGATAAGCTAAATTCATCACCTTGGGATCCAGTATTCACTTCCCTCGAAATCTATGTGATGTTCCTATCTCTTCTCCTTTCTTGTTAAAAAGTGCTGGTAATACGTTTCGTGCCATTCGTCCAAATTGCAGTAACATTAGGAGTTTAATACAAGACAGGAAAAGGACAGAGCTTAAATCAGTAAATTCCCAGCTATTGAGTGGGGTTCTTTTGTCGGAATGTGGAAAAATCGTTTGTGGCAAATAGCAGTGTTTCTCCTCTTGATTTTCCTCTTAGCACTGCCTCCCCACCGAGCAAATGCCTTTCAGTATTTTCATTATTGGCAAGTAACCTTTTCTGGCTCAATTGAAGTCCATGGGAATGAATCTCTTCCAATTTCTTCATACTGGAATTATATTGGAAATCGATCATGGCAAACCTGCGAACAACTTTCATTCAATATGCTTCATAACTCTGAAACTATCGTGTCTACAGAAATTGGCGAGGATATCGATGGCAACCCTAGCCTTACTTTGGACATTGGACCTCTTTTAGAGCCAAATGACACATTGCAATGGGAGGAGGAATGGTTATTTACTGTCTCGGATAGGCGACCTAGTCTCCCTCAAATTAGCATCGAACAGTCAGGGAACCTTGAAGAAGTTGAACTGCTATTAGGAACAGAAGATTACCTGCGCTATACTTCTGGGACAATGTTGTGGAAGACTTGGAATCAGTCCTTGCTCGATCTTGCACAGGTTATCCAGGAGGGACTTCCAGAAGAGGCTCAAAATAATATTCTCGCCTTAGTTTATGCGTCGATTGGGTGGATTCAAGCAAATATCACCAGATCGACTGGTATAACTGAACCCCAATATCCTGAAGAGACCGTAGTTAGTCAAATGGGCGATTGTGACGATCAGTCTAATTT
>JBHLQC010000059.1:0-8587 GCA_048885185.1 Candidatus Odinarchaeota archaeon
TGCTTTCAATCGTTCAATGGATTGGCGAAACTCGGTAAGACTCGATTCTTGATGCCCATACCACGGAAAGGAGGTTAGGTCATAGTCAAAAGCAAACAGAATTCGTTGCGGTTCATAGTAGAAGCAGTAATGATCCATTGTATGACCTGGAGTGAAGATAGGAGTCAAGACAATATCGCCTATCTGAAAGGGTGTGTCTTCGGTGTAACTATGTGTGGGTGGACAATTCTGGAGATCCATTACAGCCCGGGCGAATTCCTGCCATAACGAAGCCAACTCCTCTCCAACAAAGCGGTGTGACAGCGCAACGATATTTCCACTGGTATCAAAGGCTTCTTGGGGCACGAAAATCTTCTGGCCCTTAAACACCCAGTTACCCGCAGAATGATCTGGGTGTGTGTGAGAGTTGATGATGTAACTGATGTCGAATTCATCTTTGATTGCCTTCAACAGCGGAATACCACAGCCTGTATCAATAAGCACAGTTTCCTCTGCCTGTACAAGGATGGAATGGGCGCGAGGAAAACGCCCCTTGTTTTCACCAAGTAGAAGGAAAATCTGATCTGTGAGAGGTTCTAATCGCTCGCGAATCATTCGTCGTCGCTCTTTGTGTGAGGCTTGTTGTCAATTAAGTTGTTGGATGGGTTGATATTCTCCGCGGTTTCACGAATTTAATTGGGGGTTTTTAGGGGTTCTAGCTCAGGGAGGAGTGGGGTGAATGAAGACGCAGGCCATTTCAGGCACTCAACCTCCACTGGAAGCACTCATCGGACAATTCCTTCACTACATGATCCTAGCTTGGAGCATCATTCTCTTCGTAGGGAACATCATTGCTGTTATTTTCATTGCTTCAGGTGTCATCTACTGGCTAACCGGGTGGAATCCTTCCCGAGGAAAACAGATGGTGATTGGAGGAATCGTTTTCTTCATTACTATGCAATGGATGGCCTTCACTACCCCGTTGTTACCTTTTCTCCTTTAGCAACAGGAATACAAGGAATTGCAAGAACGCTGTTTGTACAACTACAAAGCGAGGTAGTGAACCAATTGTTTGGTCATGTTCACGAGATCATCAATTCGAACCCATTCATCGGGTTTGTGTGCTGAGGTGTTATCCAGGGTAGCGGCTCCAATTCCAAGAATTTTGTCAATTCCACAGGCTTGCGTAATGAAGCCCATGTCTGTTGAGACCGCTGCCCCGCCAACGATGAATTCACTGTCTTGAAAACCATGCACCGCTTGTAATGCCTTTTGCATCTTTTTTGCGTAGGGACTCGTTATATCAGCTTTGAACGGAGGGGTAGAATGGATTGTTGTGATCTCAACATCGAGGGCTTTACTCTTTGTCTTGCCTCGTTCAACGGCGGCTTCGATTTCTTGAACTACCTGTTCATACGACTCTTCAGGGATGTACCGTCGATTGATGACGATTTCACATTCAGCCGGGACAATATTGCTTTTGGTCCCACCGTGAATGATGTCTATGTTAAACATGGGTGTCACTTTGTCTGATGGGGCTCCAAGGCTTCGGAGCAAGGGAATCACAGGTATCGAAGATTCCCGTTTCTCAACGTCTTCTTTGAGAGTGTACAGTTCGTTCAGTATGGGAATCATCGCTTCGATGGCATTGATTCCTAGAAAATTGATGCCCGAGTGACAGCTACGTCCTTTCGTGCGAATCTTCACATCGATGTTACCAGCAACGCCAGCAATGAGAAAGGGCATTTGGGCGCCTAGTTCCGTGTTGATCACATGGCCTTGGACATATCCTTTCTTGGCTAGGTGATAGATACCGGGGTAGACGCCAATTTCTTCATCCGTACACAGCGTACAGATGATGTTATACTGGGGTTGAAGTCCCAACTCGTGGAGAATTTCTAGAGCAACCACAATGCTGGCGATGCCACATTTCATATCAATTGCGCCACGTCCATAGAGTTTCCCATTTTCTATGACGGGACTAAATGGGTCTTTGGTCCATGGTTCTTCGATGGGAACTACATCCATGTGAGCATATATGGTGACAGGTTCTTTTTGTCCATAATCGCGATGCGCAACGAGATTCACTCGGGGCCCTTCGAGCTGGTAGGGAATTTTTGCGATTTCGTCTGTGGGAATACTGACCTGTTCGGTAGTGTAACCTAAGCTTTGGAAAATGGGTTCGAGATAGTGAACCATTTCTTCGTAATTGTTTCCGGGAGGTACTACTGTTGGAATACGGATGAGCTCTTCGAGTAACGAGACAAGGCGATCTCGTTTCGCCTCCACAGCGCTGAAAATCTCTTTTTGGCTTGGCTGTGGAGTTTGTGGTGGTTCCTTGTGTGGTTTTACTTCTTCTTGAGTAGAGGTAGTAGATTTCACGCTAGCCCGTGTACAAAAAGGAACAAAAACCCCAAAGAAAATAATCTAAAAAGAAGCAGGAGTAAGGATTCAAGCTAAGTTTCTCGAAAATAATTACTATAATACACCTTCCCTCCGAAACCCCTTTACATAGTCTTTGAAAGAAAGTTTTTGATGAATGCCATTCGTCAGGCCTTTGCGAGTCACTCAGAAACAGTGCGAGATTATTTCGTTGCGTTAATTGAAGTGGATTCTGGAATTTACAATATTGATTCACTAAAAGTGATACTTGAAGAGCCTGACTCGACCGTTCGTATGGAAACTGAATGGCTCCAATCCTTACTTGAGGCAATCCGTATCCTCCAGAAGTATATTCGCCTGGTTGAACGATGGGCCGAACATACATTGGGAGTTGCGAAGAATCTTGGTGCAACACAGAGTGAACTGATTCAACTTGAGAATCTTGAAATTCGGGCATCCCAAATGGTGCAGTCGAAAGACTTTGATCAAAAATACCTACGTTGGGTTCTTGAGGATGCCGCACAAGAACTGGATCGCCTTATTGTAACCGCGCATGAACTTCTTCATGAAGCTCCACGATTAATTGAACTAACGAGTAAGTTCCAGGGACCTTTCTTTCATGGTTCACAAGAAATTGCGAAGAACTGGTTGGAACATTCTCGGCGTGATTTTCTATTACCTCTTTCTACGATTCTCCAGGAGCTTGATACAACTGGAGACCCATCAGTTACACTTCAGCAATTTGGGCAGTATCTTGACACAATTCTCCAAGTAGTCTCAGCGATGCCAGTATTAGTCGTTGACTCCTCGGCAATTTCTACCTATACACCTCAAGCTCTTCAATCCAATCTCGGGATGATTCAACAGCTCGTTGACGGAGCAGAACACCTCCAACAATTCATTCAAATTCGCTCACAGGTATTTTCGGTTTTAGTAAATGAGCAAACTGCTCTGTGGAATGCCGTACTTCCTCCGGATACCCCCGTTGCCCAAGTATTGATTACCCTAGGTTTGAATCCTTCGCAAGAAACAGATAACCTCCTCCCAAATCCCATTCCCACGGACACATTGCCTTTAGCACTAAAACAAGCAGAGGAAGCACTCACGATCTGGGATATATCCATTGAAGCCTCAATGCCGTATCTCAACAAAGCATTAATTCTCAACCAAATTCTCCAATCACCAGCAATCGCAAAATTCCTACAAGCTGATCAACAACGGATGCAATTGTATCACGAATGGCGCCCACGAATTACAGCTACCTTTGAAAGCCTTCGCAATTCAATTGACGCCTAACACTCATTTTTTCTTGCGTTTGCGTGAAGGTCGGATTTTTTCCTGCATTTCCAAAAAGTCGCAACCCACAATCTCAATATTATCCAAATTTCCTTCTCCCAATCCACGGTTTATAGCTTCTTGAATGATAGGCATTTTCTCTGGTTTCATACCCATTAACGCAGCACCCGCCACATCAACGGCTACTGCATCCCGTCCAACGAGAAACACATTAGCTGGAATTCGCGTTTTAAAACCTGCCCCCGGACCTGGATAGGCAAAGGTTCCATCCAATATTGCCAAGTCAATACCGCCAACCACTTCAAACAAATCGAGTAATACCGGATTCAAATTCTTATGGTACCGTGCTTTCTTTTTCATCGGAGGTAACCCAAAGAGGTTCTTGATAACCGATCCTTTCTCATAAAATCGCAAGGTGTGCGTGCTGATTAAAACTCGTTTTTCGAATAAAATGTGAGACAACGCCATTTCCTCACCTGCAATGGTCACTGTCTGCGTGTCCGTATCATCAGAGAGATTATAGGGCACAATCCTGTCAGAATAGAGTTCTCGCCAAATCTGGAGTCGCTCAGAACCAGTACCACGATAATTATCGGATTCAATAAACCACAACTTTGGCGATTTAGAAAAACTCTCAACAATTGCTCGAGCAACAGGGATCGTAGTATACTGTTCCTGTTTAGGCGCAAAGACACCCACTTTCACCAAGACCTCCCGGTCAGGAGTATTCAGATCTGGAATCCCGCCAATGAGTTCAATGGCCTGAGCAAAGGAAGACGAAACATCGCTACCCAGTTCCATAAGCGCAACTTTTACCAACTATATCGACACCTAACAAAACACTTAGTATCGTGTCTAAGATTCATAACTGACTAAAAGTCTATTCACCTCCAAACACGCTTTTAAAAAACAATCAGGTGTTTTCATGGCTGACAATTGTGGGTTTTATTGGCTTGAGGAAGGGATTCTTGCTGGTTCAGCGTATCCTGGTGCCTGTCTTGATTGGTTATACCACCATCAGGGAATTCGAGCTATTATCTCCCTTGAACGGTTTAAACCTCAGGATCTTGAAACAGCTAAACAATTAGGATTTCAACTTGTTACCATTCCAATTCCCGATTTCACATCCGGCTCTTTAGCCCAGCGTGAACAAGTTTTGACAGCAATTGAAACGTTTCAAAAAATCGGGCTTCCCACTTTAGTTCATTGTCAAGGTGGTCTTGGTCGAACGGGGATGATTCTAGCCCTCTACCTCGTTCAGTACAAAGGCGTTCTTCCTCAAGACGCAATTTCTCAGATAAGGACGATTTGTCCTGGGTCCATTGAAGAGGGAACGGGGCAGGAAGAAGCCATCCGTTCAGCAGCTAATGATTGAAGACAATTAGTGCCAACGTAACCCATTAGAGGTCTACTTTTTTGACCGCTTTCCGTTTCAAAAACTCACCGTGACCACATTCTCCCACGAATTTTCCGTCACTTACTACGACTTTTCCTCGTGAAATTGTGGTGTTAGGATATCCTACGAGTTGCCAGCCTTCAAAGGGACTCCAATCACAATTGGTCTGGAGATCCTCTGCGTGAAGAGTGACCTTTTTGTTTGGGTCAAAAATTACAATGTCTGCATCACTGCCAACTGCAATTGTGCCTTTCTGCGGGTACATACCGAAGAGTTTGGCAGGATTCGTGCTCGCCAAACCGATGAGGTGATTGGCTGAGAAACGTTGTTTTCCGACTCCTTCGGTGTACATGAGTGGGAACATTGTTTCAACACCGGGTAATCCGAATGGAATTTTTCGGAAATCACCTTTCCACATGGCTTTCTGTTTAGTATCAAATGTACAAGTATCCGTGGCAATCACTTGAATATCGCCGTTAGCTAATCCCTGCCAGAGTTGTTTATTGTCTTCTTTTTTCTTGATTTGTGGACAGGTTGCATACAGGTGTCCGTTTTCTCCCTTGAATACTGAATCATCGAGTAACAAGTATTGGGGACAGGTTTCAGCATAAACGTCAACACCCCGCTCTTTGGCATCATGGACGTATTGTGCACTTTCACCAGCGGACATGTGGACGATATACAAGCGTCCCCCCGTCACTTCAGCCCATTTGATGGCACGTTGCACGGCTTCTGATTCAGTGTAATCGGGTCTGGACAATGTGTGGGCATAAGCCCCCCATTTTTCCTTCTCCTGTGCGTATCGCTCAATGAGCATCTCCAAGACATCCATGCTTTCTGCATGGACGCCAATCATACCACTGTACTTCTTTGTCTCTTCCAAGGCTTGAAAGAGCATACCATCGTCAGCCATCCAGCCCTCATTTTTGTAGATCATGAACATCTTGAAGGTCGGAATTCCATAATCAATGACTTGTTTGATTTCGGCTTGGGTTGCTTCATTCCAATCCGTGATGGCGGCATGGAGTCCATAATCGATGCAGACCTTCTCGTCGGCTTCTTGGCGACGAGCCTTTACAGCATCCATAATAGAGTGACCCTTTTGTTGAATAGCAAAATCTATGACGGTAGTAACTCCACCCATTGCAGCGGCTTTTGTTCCATTTTCGAAATCATCTGCAGATATAGTACCACTAAATGGTAGTTGGAGATGAACGTGCACGTCAATGGCCCCCGGAAACACACACATCTCCTTGGCATCAATAACCAGTGTCCCAGAATCCGGTTTTAGGTCTTTGGAAATTACTGAAATTTTTTCACCAGTTATTCCGATATCTGCTTGAAGGGTTTCAGTAGCTGTGACAATTGTCCCATTTTTCACAATCATATCCAGCTTCATTTCGTGTCACATCTCCACGTTTTCAACGATTTTACGCCCTTTATGAGTTTGGGAAATGCCTAAATCACGACAAACCAATGTCTATTCTAATTACTTGTTTTGGTGTGAACGATGCGAAAAGTTCGGATTGGATTAGTGCAAACCCGCTGGGAAGGCAAAGTTACCGATGAAAAGACCATTCGAACCAATGTAGAGAAAATGATTCAAAAACACGAAGCGTACACTGAAACGGCTGCCAAAGAGGGTGCTCACTTTCTTTGTTTCCAAGAACTCTTTTTTGGTCCATATTTTTGTGCAGAACAGAAACCCCGTTGGTATAAATTTGCCGAACCGATTCCCGGTCCCATTAGTAATCGAATGAGCCACTTAGCGAAAAAACATAACATCATTCTCATTGTCCCCATGTATGAGGAAGAAATGAAAGGCGTCTACTACAATACGGCTATCGTCATTGATCAAGACGGACAGATTCTAGGGAAATACCGAAAAACCCACATTCCCCATCTTGGTCCTGGATTTTGGGAGAAGTTCTATTTCCGCCCTGGGAATCTGGGATATCCGGTCTTCGAAACCATGTACGGCAAGATTGGTGTGTATATCTGTTATGATCGTCACTTTCCAGAAGGAGCACGTGCTTTGGGATTAAATGGAGCAGAGATTGTCTTCAATCCCTCAGCGACCGTCGCAGGATTGTCGGATCATCTGTGGACGATAGAACAACCTGCTCATGCCATCGCCAATGGATATTTCATCGCTGCCATCAATCGGGTTGGTGAAAGTCCATGGAAGACGGGAACCTTCTATGGAAGCTCATATGTTGCAAACCCTCGCGGTGAAATTGTTAAACAAGCTTCTGCTGACAAAGATGAACTGCTACTCGTCGATATTGACTTGGACATGATCAAAGAAGTTCGAAACACTTGGCAGTTCTTCCGCGATCGCCGTCCCGACCTGTACAAGGACCTCTGTGAGACTTGACTAGACAGACTTAGAGGTTCTTTTCGACTATCGTGAAAGCCTTGTCAAGAATCTGATAGGCTTGGTCCATTTGTTCTCTCGTGAGTTCCAAAGGAGGCTGTATGCGGATGGCATTACCATCGATTCCTCCCTTGCCGATGAGTAACCCCTCGTTCTTACATAATTCCATGACTTGAAGCATTTCTTGCGTCGCTGGCTCTTTTGTCGTTTGGTTTCTCACCAATTCGATGCCCAGCATCATTCCTTGCCCACGGACCTCTCCGACAATTTTGTGCTCATCTTTGAGGGCTTCTAATAGCTTTTTCAGATAGGTTCCATGTTCCATGGCTCGTTGGAGATAATTACTTTTCTTAATGATATCTAACACCGCGATTGCTGCGGCACAAGAAAGTGGGTTTCCACCAAATGTGGCAAAACTATCCGTGGTGGTGTACTCTTCGGCGTATTTTGGATGGGTCAGAAATCCACCGATTGGGATGCCGCCCCCAAAGCCCTTTGCCATTGTAATAATGTCTGGTGTGACACCTGTATGTTGGATTCCCCACCATTTGTCGCCTGTTCGTCCAAACCCAGTTTGTACCTCATCGCTGATGTAAAGCCCCCCGAATTCTTTAACGATTTCATGGGTTATCTGGAAAAATTCAGGAGGTGGTTGAATAATGCCGCCTACGCCTTGGATTGGTTCGACAATGAATGCGGCAATGGCCTTGTTGGTTTGGGTTCGAATGATTTCACGTAGGTATCGGGCACATTGTACATCGCACTCAGGATATTCCTTTCCAAAGGGACATCGGTAACAATACCCGTAGGGTTGAAACCGGACTCCAGGTGGATGTGCTTCGGGCACGGTGCGCCATCCAGCACTTGATAATTCTCGTGCAAGAGCTGTTCGACCATGGTAAGCGTGCGTACATGCAATGATATAGGGGTTATTCGTGAATTTTCGCGCCATGAACAGAGCGGATTCATTCGCCTCCGAACCGCTGTTCACGATGAATGATTGAGTGAGATCTGGTGGAGCAATTTCTGCAAGACGTTTAGATAGCACGGCATAAGGCACAGTGGCATACAGGGAGCTTGTATAAACGAGTCTTTCAATCTGCCATTGTAATGTTGCCACAAATTTGGGATGTGTATATCCAGTTAGATCGGAAGAG
>JBHLQC010000060.1:0-8530 GCA_048885185.1 Candidatus Odinarchaeota archaeon
CATCGGCAGTGAAAAGAATTTTTGCTCCGACATCTTGGATACGCACTTTCACGGCATCTGGACTAAATCCCGAAAAAATGGGAACACCAATTGCCCCAATTTTATAGCTCGCTAGCAAAGCCATGACTGTTTCAGGGACCATTGGCATATAGATTGCACAGGGATCACCCTTCCCAATCCCTAACCCCTGTAGGGCATTTGCGAGTTTACATACACCTTCATTGAGTTGTTCGTAAGTTAGAATTCGATTCTCACCAGTTTCGCTCACCCAAATGAGCGCTGTTTTATTCGCTCGAGGTGATTGAACATGACGATCAAGAATGTTGTGAACAATGTTAAGTTTGCCACCCACAAACCATTTGGTCCATTCAATTCCTTTTGAATCATCTAACACCTGGGAATAAGGTTGATACCATTCAACGCCAATGTCTTTGAGTGCAGCGTCCCAAAACCACTCAATGTCTTCTGTGCTTCGACGAATTAGTTCATCATATGTGTTGATATTGTGTTTGTTCATGAACTGGCGAATGTTGCTTTTGGTTTGATAGTCACCTGAAGAACGCCAGACAATTTTACTCATAGTGTGACACTCCGAGGATTCATTACAGTCTTATCGTTTAGTCTTTGTTCATATTTGTTTGTACTTTGGTTTCTGCAACAATGAAACACTTTTTACAGTTGATGCGGGTATCTGTGGAAAAGGTGGTCGATTATGACAAATCGTGTTGCCATTATTGGTGTTGGTCAGAGTAGTTTTGGAAAACGTCCGGATTCGTCAATCCGTGATTTGACGTTTGAAGCATTTCACGAAGCTCTTGAGGACACCAAGAATTTGGAGAGAAATGAGATTGATGCTTCTTTGGTTGCATCTTCATCTGGATACGATAAACAGAGGTCACCTGCAGCTGTGATTGCCGGATATTTAGAATTAAATCCTCAACCGACTTTTCTCACTGAGGCCGCTTGTGCATCCAGTACCGTTGCTCTTCGAACTGCATGGTCGTTTATTAAATCAGGTCTACACGATGTTGTAGCAGTGATTGGTTATCAGAAAATGACAGATATGACATCAGAAGCTATTCAAGAAGTCATGGGTCGGGCTGGAGATGTTATGTTTGAATCTCCCTTTGGGACTAGCATGCCAGCCTATTATGCCATGTTCGCTCAGGCACACATGGATGCATACGGCACTACTGAAGAAGACCTTGCCAAGGTTGCAGTGAAGAATCATTATTACAGCCAGTTTAATCCAAAGGCAATGTTTCAGAAGGAATTCACCTTGGAGAAAGTACTGTCCACTCGCGTAATCGCTAGCCCCTTGAAAAGTCTCGACTGCTGTGCTAATTCTGATGGTGCATCATGCCTACTTGTAGCCAATGAAGCAAAAGCGAAGAAGTTTGCTGAACAGCCTGTATGGATTAAGGGATTGGGTTTAGGTTCGACGGCTATGTCTCTTGCCAGCCGTAACCCGCCTTTCACTGGATTTGAGAGTGCAACAGAAGCAGCCCGACAAGCCTACGCTATGGCAAACGTCAAACCTACAGATATCGATGTTGCAGAAGTTCATGACTGTTTTACCATTGCAGAACTCATTGCTTACGGAGATCTTGGATTCTGTAAACGTGAAGACAGTCCTAAAATGATTCGTGAAGAAGAAACGTATCTTGGTGGACGAATACCTGTGAACATTGACGGTGGACTCTTATCAAAGGGTCATCCAGTAGGTGCAACAGGCGGTTCACAGATTCGAACCTTAGTGCATCAACTTCGAGGCGAAGGGGGGAAAGTGCAAGTTGATGGAGCAAAAATTGCCCTCGGTCACAATGTTGGTGGCATCGGCATGTATACGAATGTAACAATTCTGGAGGCATAATTTCGAAGTAAGAGGTGAGAAGAATGGGATTTGAACAGTTTGGTTTTGTCAGTTATGTTTCACAAGCAAAAATTGGTGAGTTTACTAAGCATCTGAAAAACAATCGACTAATGGGAACAAAATGCAAAAAATGTGGGAAAGTCTATTTTCCGCCTCGTGGTGATTGCACCTCATGCCTTGGAGAGGAAATCGAATGGGTTGAAATCAAGGGTGAAGGCAAACTTGTAACCTACACACAAGTCAACTTTGCCCCAACGGGATTTCAAGATGATGTTCCCTACATTCTAGCACTTGGTCAGTTGAACAGTGGACAATACGTTTTTGCCCGCTTTGCCAAGGATGTGCCTTTGGATCGGGTGAAAATTGGTATAGACATCCAACTTGTGCCCTGCAAGATTGATGAGGATCGAGTGACGTACGAGTTTCAGGTTTCATAGTTGACTATTGGAATTCAGACATGACCTCGGTGGCAAATAGCTTCAAAGTGTCCTTGAGCATTTTCGGTGGAACAAAGAAGTTGACCACCATATGCCGGACACCAGCCTTCTGATAAGCTTTAATGCCTTTTATGACATCATCGGGTGTGCCAAAGAAGACTGGGGCTTTGTCAAGAACTTCATCAGGAATCTCTTTCGCCATCGCAAGTAATTTTTCCGTAACATCAGAGTTCATTACAAGATGCCACGTCATATCAAACTCGTCTGTAATATCCTCGTAACCTAAACGATGAAGAATTCGGGGTCGAGTTAGAAAATAAATTTTAGCCCCTAATCCCACGCTTTTTCGAGCCGTCTCATATTCATCTGCTACGACTGTAAAGACAAATGCGGCAGGTTCAATTGCATTCGGATCACGCCCTGCCTGCTTCGCATGATTTCGAACAATCTGCAGTTTTTCCGCATATTCGTCAGGAAACATACTTGCTGGAATCCATCCATCACCTAATTCTCCCGCCATCTTCATGGTTTTAGGCGAATTAGCAGCTATCCAAACCGGAGGATTCGGCTCTTGGATTGGTCGCGGTTGGAGAAACGCATTATCTAATTTGTAGTACTTACCCTCGTAATTGGAAACTTCCTGCGTCCACAGCATTCTCATGACTTTCACAGCTTCTTGTGTTCGACCAAGAGGTTTCTTAAGATCAATTCCAAAGGGAAAGAGGTTCATAGCCTCGCCAAGCCCGACACCAACAATTGCTCTACCATTTGAGATATGATCACAAGTCGTAACCATCTGTGCTAAAGCTGCCGGATGATGACGATATGTATCACCCACACAGGTGCCCAATTTTACATTCTTTGTCTGAGTGGCTACAGCTGAAAGAGCTGACCAAGCTTCCAGAGCATCCCACCGTCGAATACCAAATCCAACCGTGTGATCAGGCATCCAAAAAGAATCGAATCCCATTTTTTCGATATATGTTGCTGTATCGAGGATTCGATCCCACGCAGATGGAGTACTCACAACTCCAAATTTCAGTTTGTCTGACAACTTCTTTGTCTCCTATTTATCCACTACTTTGGGTTCACGCTTTTCTAAGAAGGCTCTTACGCCCTCTTTAGCATCTTCAGTCTCAAGGAGTTTTCTCATGTATTGGGCTTCGATAAATAATCCCTCTTCAAGGGTGCGTTGAGTTGCTTCCTTAAGAGCCCGTTTAGCATACTTCAATGCAACAAGACCATGGCGAGCGATGCGTTTTGCTAGAGCCTTTGCTGTTGGTATTAGCTCATCAGGTGGGACGATTTTATAGACGAACTCCCCCATTTTTGAAGCGGGTAGAATTTCACCGGTGAGAATTAATTCCCTGGCAAGTTGGGGATTCATCCAGCGTTGTATCCGTTGAGTTCCACCCCATCCTGGTATAACGCCTAATTTGATTTCAGGTTGCCCAAATTTCGCTGTTTCTGAGGCAATAACAAAATCACATGCCATGGTAATCTCCATGCCTCCCCCAAGACAGAAACCATTGACAGCCACAATAATTGGCTTAGAAATCCTTTCCAAAGATAGTGTAAAATTCTGACCGGTTCTAGTCAACTGGTCTGCCCTATCAGTATCAGTTCCTTCAAACTGTTTGATGTCAGCACCACCAACAAAGAACCTATCTCCTGCCCCGGTAAGGATTACAACCTTCGTATCATCTTGATCAAGTTTTGAAAATACTTCTTCAAGGGCTTGAAAGAGTTCCGGATTTAGAGTGTTGGCGGGGGGGTTGTTAATTGTAACTAAAGCAATCTGATTCTTTTTTTCTAGTTCGACTAACGGCATTACTATCAAGCTCCCACATCAAATTGCGAGACACCCTATAAAGTTTCGAGGTTCCTTTTACAGTTTATTGTAATTGAAATTTCGATTGACAGCTCCATGCAATATTCAGAATACATGAAAAACAGAGATGTAACTGCATCCAGATTCGGAATAATTAAAGTCCACGGATACAAATGTTATTTTGTTCCAATAAGGGACTCAGGGTTTCCCCTGGGTTTGGGACGGAGTGTGCGGCTGTTTGCATTCTACTGATAAAAGTAGACAACCGAAAAGAAAATCGTCTAGACGACGAGTTGTTGTTTCTGACACTCCAAAAGAGCTACCTGAAGCCATTTCTTGGTTACGAAAACTCGTCACAACGATTTATTCGATGAACCTAGAAGGAATCATGCGATTGAAAGATCAATTTGACCAGATTTACGACGATCACGTTGATGAGTTTGACCGAAAACTTTGCAAGTTAGATCCTAAAAAAGCCGAAGAAGTCCAAAGTCATTCCGATGCAAAAGTGGTCCTTGGACATTTATTAGCAGTCTGTAAATATCTCGAACGCCTTGTGGATATTAAGAAACAAAATCAGCAATCCTCTTCGCGAAAAGAAGAATCGGATTCGATAGCGAATGCACTTCAGAAAAACCTAACAAAAGAACTGCGCGAATTCTCCCGTGAATTAGAACAAACCCATGGAATCAAACCCAAGTGATTCCAAAGTATCTCTTCTGAAGCCACATTAGCAATTCCATTATTTTTAGACGTTGCAACAAAACCCTTTTGGAATTTAACGCACCAGTATCCTGCATAATTAAAGTTGGTTATGGAAAATGACAGGAATATCTTCGCTTACTGTTTCTTTGAAAAAGAACCAATCTGTTATTGAAGAACTGACAGTAACGACTCAAAAGGCATTAACTTCACTTTTGAATCAAATCGACCGGCTCCTTGAATTAGCGGCTCACCTACAGGAATCGTGGGATGATCGACAGGCCACTGAAGAGGAATTATCTCGTGATGCTTCCTCCTTAGCCGGTGAGCTTGAAGCGGAAACCCGAGAGAAGTCGAAGCTTGAAACAACAGATTCCACTCAAAGAGAGGTATTAGCAGAGGCAAAGGCAGAACGCGAAAAATTACAAGAAGAAGTCACTACAGCGGAAAAAACTCTTGAAGACTTAGAAGATCAACTTCGCACACTTGATCGAACCCTTCGAGAACAGGATAAAGCCCTCGTTAAAGTTGAGGAGCAACTCAATAAGGTCGATGAGAAACACACTCACCAATTAGAAGACCTTGAAACAAAAGCAAGTGAGGCGCTAAATGAAGCTGAAGTATTGGAAGCAAAATACCAAGCGCTTCGGTATCTTGTTCAAGAAAAAATCATAACCTCGCCAGAAGCAAAAGTGGCTCTTGAACTGAAAGGAAAAGACACCGCAACCATTGATCATCTCCAAAAAACAACGTTCATTGGTCGATTCAAGGTCAGGGAAATTCTTGAGCAAATGGCCGAACATAAAATCGTCAAGTTCGACCGTGGTTCAGGGCAGGTGAAAGTGCTGAAGTCCATTGATTTGTGAAATGCGTGAGGATGATATTGATGGCTGAAATAAAAGAACTCCAACAGGGAATGGAACAGAATCAAGCACAAATGAAAGCGTTACGTGAATCGTTTCGTTCACAAATGTCGGCGCTAGTTAACGAAGTTACCACGAGTTTACAAACCCTGACACGGATTGAACGTGAATTTCAACTCTCCGAAACTCGAATGCAAGAATACCGAGAGACCATTAACCACCTTCAAGAACAATTGACCCAACTTCGAGAAACAGGTAGCGAGATGGAAGCCAAAATTGCTAGTATCTACAATGAACTTAGCCAACATCAACAAAAAATCGTAGAATATAAGGCCACACTCATGGAGACTCAAGGGCGTATTGAGATCGTCGAAAACGATGTCAATCAACGCAAAGCAGAAAGTGACGTGAAGCAGCGACAATTAGAGGAAAAGCAGCGTGAACTTGGACGTCGAAATGCTGAGAAGGATCAAGAAGTCACCAAACACAAAGAGGATTTTTCAAAAGCAAAGAAACAAGCAGAGCAAGTAAAGAAAGACAATCCTGTAGCCGATTACTTGCTGACTGAAGGTTTAGAACCCCCTGAACTCGATATTCTTGCAGTGCTGATTCACAAGAAAGAGGTTTCTGTAGATGATCTCAAACGGATTGCCAAAACTCCCCCTGCAATCACAATCCGAGTTTTGAAAGAAATGGAAAATAAAGGAATCCTTGAACTCACTAATGATAATAAAGCACGCTTAGCAATTTCCATAGAGTAAAGCGACTTTATCATTTCTTATAGCAAAGGCTAAAAAATCAAAGAGTGTTAAAGGGTGGGTTGGATGGTGCGACTTTGCAGAGTGATCTAGATAAGAAGGGATTACACGCTAAGAAGAAAACAAAGTCCACATCATATCCTGAAAGGCAATTAGCAGAACTACTCAAGAATCAATCATTAGAAATCCCACACACCAAACATCATCTGATTATCGGTGACAGCCGGGACATGCCCGAAACCGCTGATGCGTCCGTCCATCTTGTTGTAACCTCACCACCCTACCCCATGATTGACATATGGGACGAACTCTTTGAAGAAATGGGATGTCCTGATTTTGACACAATGCACGCCTATCTTGCTCAAGTCTGGAAAGAATGTTATCGGGTATTAGTCGATGGCGGTATTGCCTGCATCAATATTGGAGATGCCCTACGCAAAATCGATGGGAAATTCCAACTGTATTCTAATCACGTCAAAGTTACCCAAGAATGCGAAGCCCTTGGATTTACAAGCCTTCCATATATCCTGTGGAAGAAACCTACCACACGACCAAATGCATTCCTTGGATCTGGTCTGCTTCCCCCTAATGCATATATTACGCAAGATTGTGAATTCATCCTAATTTTCCGGAAAGGTCGTCCACGACGCTTTCCACCAAAGGACCTGTATCGGTACGCAAGCCACTACAAGCTAGATGAACGGAACGCCTGGTTTACCCAAATCTGGCAGCTTCCAGGTGCTCGCCAAGAGAATCATTACCTATCTCGTCGAGTTGCCGCTTTTCCCGAAGAGATTGCCTATCGACTCATTCGAATGTTTTCAATAATCGGTGATATTGTTCTTGATCCCTTTCTGGGTTCAGGAACCACAATGAAAGTCGCATTAAACACTCATCGAAACAGTGTTGGCTATGAAATAGATACTAAACTAATTCCCACTATCAAAGAACGACTCTCAATTGAAGACGATATGTTTAACAAATACTCAGTGGAAACATTTGATATTTACCACCGAGAAGATGACATGAAGGAGTCATACAAAGGTTGACATTCTCCATAACTAAAGACAAGAGATTCATGGACGTCATATAGAGACCTCCACAGGGTGTGCCACCACCCCGTTAACGCGCCCTCCGAAGACGACGCCTATATTGACCGCTCCAACAGTGTCACGATGAGCTTCTAATCCACAGCCTAAACATTTGAACAACCGTCCTCGACGAGTGATTCGTTGTGCGCAGCACCGCGGACATGTACTTGATGTACCCCGTTCGTCTACAAGTTCAACTGCAATCCCATATTCCTCAGCCACTTCCCTGACGCAGTTCACTAGATATTGATGGCTCCAGAAATTATGCCGCATAGCATTGGACTTTCGTCCTCCCCGCGTGTTCCCCAAAATGCCTGTAAGATCACCTAACACGATTTTCGCAACACCACGCGTCCACAAATCATGTATTGCCCGACGTACTATAGTGCGTACATACTGTCTAAAACGGAGCCTCCGACTTCGGAACAAGCGCCGCACTTGTAGGGTCGATTCCCTTTGATTCATTAATTTCGCCAAAGATTTTAGCTTATCAATCTTTTTTGAAAGAAACCACCAGTCGGATAACGCGGGACGCCCACTATAAGCAATCGCCTGTCGATTGCCCTCCACCACGATGGTCAACAAGTTGATGATACCCATGTCGACATAGGCCCTCTTATCGAAGAGCGGTTGATGCGGAGGCTGAACCTCCACTGGTTGATGGGCATACCACTTGTCTTTGATCTCATCATATGTGATGGTGAGTAATCCCTGTTTTGTCCATTTCGTCCACTTAGGATTTCCCTGCCATTTCACAAGCATTTTCTTAGGGAGTTTTAACAAGTTGCTGTCCAAGCGATATAGGTCACAACGAATCAGAATGATGCGTTTCCGCTTGTTGGTTCGTCGATTTTTCCAATAGCCTGGTGGTCGAACTCGGTTAATGTGAGGTGGAAGGTGTCCCTTTTTCTTCAACTTTACCAATGCAAAGAAGGATCGCCACGCCTCCCCATTCTTCCGTTCAATCTGTTGTGC
>JBHLQC010000061.1:0-8326 GCA_048885185.1 Candidatus Odinarchaeota archaeon
AACGGATTGTCCGCAGTTCGGGCACACTCGTGGCATACACTCACCTGCCGAATCTCTTATAATTTCAAACCTAAAATCCTTCGCTAGCTGTCCCTTTCGCTCTATAATTACTTGAAAATGTCCGTAAAGTATTTTCCCCTGAAATAACCACCATTACATGAACAAAGAGGGACCGACTCTATGCAATTTGATCTGTTTAGTTTCCTCCTAACCTATTGGTGGATTGTCGTCATCCTAATCTTCATCATCATCCTACTCCTTATCGTCCCGTTCATCCGGGTCCTAAAAGAGTACGAACGCGCAGTCATTTTCCGACTCGGACGCGCCGTTCCCGGTGTTAAAGGTCCCGGAGTCGTGTTCTTACTTCCTATCCTTGATAGAATGGTCAAGGTTGATCTTCGTGAACAGTACTTCGAAATTGAGCACCAACGCTGTATCACCAGCGACAACGCTCCCGTCGACATCGACCTCCTCATCTACCACCGTGTCGTCAATGCAAGAGATAGTGTTCTCCGTATCCGTGGCTTTAGCGGCGCCGCCCTCGGCATCAGCCAAACCACCCTCCGGGCCGTCGTCGGTGACATCACCCTCGACGATGTTCTGGCCAAACGTGAATACATCAACAGCGTGCTCCGCGAAAAACTCGACGAGAACACCGAACCGTGGGGTGTCAAAGTCACAAAAGTGGAAATTCGTGAAATTCTGCCACCGACGAAAGTAAACGAAGCTATGATCATGCAGATGGAAGCTGAAAGACGCCGTCGTGCCATGGTCACAGAAGCCGCTGGTAAACGCGAGTCTACCATTGCGGTCGCTGAAGGTGATAAACAGTCAGCTATCCTCCGAGCGGAAGGTGAGCGTCAATCTGCTATCCTTCGCGCGGAAGGTGAGGCGTTAGCCTTGCAGAAAATCTTTGATGTTGCTAAAGGCGTCGATGAAAAAACCATGACCCTCCAATACTTAGAAACTCTAGAAGCACTTGGTGCGAGCCCCAGTACGAAGTATGTGATTCCCATCGAGTTTACACAAATTATTACCCCAATTCAGAAATTCTTGAAAGGCATCAAATAGTTAACTTATCGAGTGGGATGAACCGGGTGGTTTCAACTACCCGGATGCATTCTAATTTGAAATGCTATTTCCCTATCTTCCAAACCACAATTTTCTAAATTTTTGTCCGAATAAAACCAAGTCGCGCTTTAGAGGTTTACTTAGCCGCAGCTTGTACTTTTTCCTTTACGGTTTCTCGGGTATCATTATCAAGGACAGTAGTATAGGAGTCATAACCAGGAAGCCCTGTGGTGATTTCTTCTATTAGCAGCATGAGCGCTTTTTCTGAGTCCATGTCTCTCACTTCAAGACTGGCATCATCGAAGATGAAACTAGCCTCCTTCCATTTGCCTTCTCCGACTTGATACATCATATAGAGGTAATCATCGGTCAATAGAATTGCGGATTTAACCTTCCAGGCTTCTTCCAAGATTTCAAGAGCTTTTGTTGCGTTCTCCTCTTTACTCATGAGACATCACATCAGTGTAAGTGTACTCTGCATTGCTTCATAAAAATACGGTGGTAGAAAAATGGTAAACCTTCCCAGGTATTAGGGTTTGATCCACGAAAATACGAAGTAGCGCACTTTCCCCGATTTGGTTGCAGTTGCTAACACAAACCGTTTGCGTACAGAAGTTGCAAGTCGACCTGCACGGACGACTTCTATGGCGGACACCTCATCGGATTTAGCAATGACTTCAACAATGAAGAGTGAATGATCAATTCCTGGACCTTTACGATACACGGCAAAATCTGCCCCGAATTTCAAACCTGGACGAACTACAAATCCTCGCCTTCGAAGATCTTCATAGACATGGTATTTCCGGCTGAATTCTTTATGTTGCTTCTCAGCAATCTCGATTAACTTTGGTTCTTTCAGGGGTGTTTTGGCATCTTCTGTGTAAACTTCAATAGTGCCTTTTCGTAGTAGATGAAGCGCCTCAAAAAAGGAAAGCTGTGAGGGGCGATCAAACTCAGAGGATTTGGGTTTTCGAATGCCAAGGGGCTTGCCATAGAAACCCTTGCTGTAAAGGGTCGACCCGTCTGCAGGGTTCCATACAACTACTTTGTTCTCAACAATTTGTGCAGGAATACGGGAAACTTTTGGCATCGCGACTCACAGGGAAATTCTTCTGGGTATTGTGAGATTACGGGATTTAAAAGGAGTCCGATTAGACTCTGGCAATGGCAATTATTCGTACTGCGTCCGCCGCATCTTCTGCTGCATCTGCAATTTCCTCAAGGTGTTGTCCCAAATCCTTTAGGCGTAACAAGACTTTGATATCGAGATTGGATGAGTACAAAAATTGGGTAAATCCTCGATGAGCCGCATCTGCGTCACGTTCGGCTGCATCGACCTCAATCGCTAGCTCAACGGCTTTGTTTGAATTCTGTTCTAAGAACATAATTGATTGTCGCATCTTATACACTGCATCCATTAGAGAGTCGAGCATAGCTTTGAAGTGTTCACGAATTTTTACATCGGGTTTAAACTCTTCCAGTCCTTGAAGATCCCACGCAGATGCTTCACAAAGATCAGCAATATCATCAGTACGCATTACTAATCGGAAGTAATCGCTACGGCGAAGCATGGTTTCAGCCACGGACAGTTCGTCCAGAATAGTTCGTTTAACATTGTCAGCTTCTCGTTCAAGTTTACCTAGCTCGTTAAAGTGATCCTGCTGACGTTCTTTTCTTCCTTCCATCCAGTCTTCTATCATAACACGAAGAGCTTTTGCAGCTCGTAACACGATACCTGCATGATCCTGAGCTATAGCCATGGCTTTGTATTCTGCGCGATTATTAGATCGTTCCAAGGTCACTTTCGTTCAACCTCTCAGCGGTGGTGGGTCAGGTAACCACCTATTAAAGCGTATCGAATCTGCTTCAAGTTCCTCCAATCAAAATGAGAGGAACTGTGAGCACCACTACAATAATCCCCAACGCTGAACAGAAAATCCACCAGGGTAGCTTCAGCGCATAATAACGAAATATCGCCAAGGCTCCTAATCCTGTCACAAAGGCCACCACCATCAATAGAAGCAAAAGCGGAATCAAAGGCACAATCAGTAAGACATTTCCAAAGATGAGATCAACGGCTACAACACCAAAAGTTGCGGGCACTCCTAATAATAAACTTAACCGGAGTGCTTCATCTCGTCTCACACCTCTAACTAAAAGCCATGTTAATGTCATTCCCGATCTGCTTATTCCCGGTAACACAGCAACACCTTGGAGTAACCCTAATACAAAAGCCTCCCGAAGTGAGATATCTCCCAGTGTTAGGTCTCCCTGTACACCCGATTGAAAATACAAGACAATACCAGTCACAATAAGGAGAATCCCAATAAGGAGCGTCACGTAACTTCCCAGAAGGACCGTTACCAAACTTCGTAGTAAGAAATACAAAGGCAAAGCGATAATTACGGTTCCAATAGTACCCGCGACAACAAAGACAAAAAGAGGACCAAATAATTTCCTTGATTCATTCTCTGCTTTTGGGATTTCTGCTTTTGGAGGTCGGATTTGTATGAAAAGTGGGCAAAAGATATCACGACGATAAAAAGCAATCACGGTGAAAGCTGTTCCAAGGTGTAACCAGAAAATCACTGAGAGGGCAAATTCAGGAGTGAAATAATAAACGTTTGCAGCCACAAGCAATATCTGACCTTCACTGCTCACTGGCAGATATTCAAGCAATCCTTGTAATAGTGCTAAAATCAGTAACGGGATAATCATAATCTCGTTCACCGTTATTGTCTCCGATGGTATGTCTCTCGCCTATAAGGATTACCTGAGAAAAGGCGCCCATTATCGAGTATTCACAAAAGACTTGAAGCTAGTTTCTTGAATCCCTAATTCGGCTTTCGTGAGCTGGCGAATCGCTTAAAGCCTCCCGTTGTAAGAAGCCTTTCGAGGACAAACCCGTGGACTCTGATCAGGACTTTCCATCCGCTGAAAGCGAGAAGTTAACGTTCCTTCGACAAATGGTGCAAGATGATACTGTAAAACGAGAACTCTTACGCTGTCTCAGCGATGGAATATGGCATACTACCTCAGAGTTGGCACGATCCGCACGCGAAGCAAACCCTGTAATTGGCTTAGTGACTGTGGGTACAATTCTAACTCGCATGCAAGAGCAATTGGGGGAACATTTTCTTGAACAAATGGTACAAAAAGCCGAAGAAGGCGTTTCCTCGTGGCGAATTGGTGTGGAATGGTTAGATGTCGTGAATGAAGTGTTAAAACAGAAGGGCAAACCTACAAAACCCTCAATATTCGATGAATAGCGCCAAACTTGTTGAAATCGACGATAAATTTTCGTTTGATTTGTATAAAAACACGGTCTAAGAGAGCATTCATCAGGAATCGCCTTTTAATCGGTGGAAAACTTAAGTAGGAGCAGTGAGAACGGTTATTTTAGTAAAATAACGGTGTGACCCATGCCAAGAGAAAAAACGACACGCATAGTTCCCCTTGCCCCAATTGATCGCCTCATCCGCAAAGCTGGTGCAGAACGAGTCAGTGAACACGCTGCCACGGAACTCGGTGAAGTCCTTGAAGAACTTGGAACCGAAATTGCTTCCATCGCCAAAGAACTCTCTGAATTTGCTGGACGGAAAACCGTTACCCGCAAAGATATCCGGCTGGCCTACAAACAATGGAAAAAAACTCGTCGGTAACATAGCCAGGACAACGAACAATCTCAAGGCTTAAAATGAGTTCCATGACACAATCATATTCTGTACCCTAATTTTTAGTAGGTGACAACATCATGCCACGCCAATCACTTCGAAGCAACCTAATCACCGAACGAACAAAGACAATTCATTATGCGATTCGCGATGTCGTCGTCACAGCAAAACAGCTGGAGGCGAAGGGGAAAAAAATTACGTACCTCAATATCGGCGATCCGATTGTCTATGACTTTGAAACACCCCCATTCTTAGTTGAAGCGTTTTGTGATGCTGCGAAACAGGGTCATAATGGGTATTCGGCTTCGGCTGGCATTCCAGAATTTCGAGATGCCGTGGTTGATAAGGAAAAGCGCATTAACAAGATTTCAATTGGAGCTGAGGATGTTATTGCTACTGCAGGGATTTCTGAAGGCATTCAGATGATGATGGCAGCACTTGTTAACCCTGGTTCTGAGGTCTTAGTTCCCGGGCCAACCTATCCTCCCTATTTGGCGTTTGTGCGCTTCTTTGGTGGAACAGCACGAACCTATCGTTGTATCGAAGAAGAAGGTTGGCGGCCAGATCTTGATGACATTCGTGCAAAAATCACCGAAAACACCGCTGCGATGGTCCTCATCAATCCAAATAACCCCACAGGAGCTGTATATCCACCGAAGACGGTTCAATTGCTAATTGACATTGCTGGTGAATTTGGCATCCCCTTGATCTCGGATGAAGTCTATGATCGGCTTGTTTACGATTTGGTGCCAACAAGCACTGCAGCCCTCGCGAAGGATGTTCCCGTGATTGGTTTCAACGGTCTCTCGAAGGTGTATCTGGTTCCTGGATGGCGTATCGGTTACATGTATTTCCACCATCCAAACCAAGAACTCATGGAACTCAAAGAACACATCCTCAAACAAGCCCGCATCCGTATATGCACCAATGCCCCCGCTCAATACGCTGCCTCTATCGGTCTTCGCGAATCTGATCCCTACCTTAAAGATGTCGTATCCCGATTACAAGACCGAAGAAATCTCGTTTGGAGGCGCCTTAACGAAATCGATGGCATATCAACTTCAAAACCAGAAGGTGCCTTCTACATTTTTCCCAGCATTGATTTACAGGACCGCTGGTCAACAGATGAAGAATTCGTAATGGCGCTTCTGAAAGAAACAGGAGTACTTGTCGTTCACGGATCTGGCTTTGACCCAGTATTTGGTTCAGACCATTTTCGATTAGTCTTCCTTGCTCCCCCTACCATTCTCAATTCTGCCCTTGATGCAATACAAAAATTCGTTGAAAGCTAATACGCAATCCGCAAAAAACCAAGTATTGGTTAGTCTTCCTCTTCGGGTTCTGTTGGTTCAGTAAATTCAGTTGATTCTGTTGATTGTGCTGGTCTAGCGATATTCATTCGTGCTTCTTGAACCATACGCCCAATCGTCCCAAACATCCGCTCTGGAGAAAACATCGGCATCGATACGGTGTTTTGGACAGCATTGAAGATCTCATTATGATTCAAATCGGTCGTCAGACGAGTAGTTCCAATTTCAGTTGGACCACGAAAAATGCGAATGGCCCATTGATTCGCCACACGTCCGAGCTCTACCAAATATGATGTCATGGGGAGGAGGTATTTCTGGGTGATGGGTTGATATTCTTGGGACATCAAAAGCCGCCTCTATTTATCGTATCCATCTACATGAGCTAAAAAGCCTTTGTGCCCGGTTTTTCTAGCACTCACGAGCTGAATCTTAAGCAAGAAGAGCTTGAACTTCGTCGGGGAACTCTATTTCGATATCATCGCGAACCAACTTAGAAATTCCCGATTCAAGGCGTTTTTGCAGGGTTTTCAATCGCGCAGTAATACGAGCGATTTGTTCCTCTATATGTGCGATTTCAGATTTCACATCACGATGCTCCCACTCAGCACGTTCCAAGGATTTCTCCAAATCTCGACGCTCATCGGACGACACTGCACTCTCTAGCTCTTCTTTTCGAGACGCAAGGTTGGAAAATCGCAACCGATACTCATCTAAGTCTCCTTTCTCAACTATACCAGTCTTCCGATCCAACACTTTTCGATTCAAACTCGCCTTAAATTTCATCTTACCCTCTTGAATAGCCTCCGCCAACGCCGTCAAACCTGCTTTCAACCGCTCAAGATCATCTGTATCCCGCTGAAAAGCCGTCCACGGATCCTTCGAATATGCATCAGCCCCCTCACCCGCTACTGAGGATATCATTATCGACTGACCTGCCGCCTGACTTACCTTCTTAAACGGTTTCTTGAGAAAATTCAACTGGTTCGTCACAATCATTCGAATACTATCAATTTCCTTGCGGATGCCATCAATCTCCGCCAAGCCAGAATCCATCCTGAACTGCTCAATCCCTTCCTGGTGTTCCTCAACCCTCCCCGCGGTCTGCTCCTTCTGCTCTCTCAACTCCGCCAATTGCTCAGATAACGTCAACACCTGTCGAGACCGGTCATCAATCTCCTCTACTTCCTCACCAACCAGTTCCACCTGCTTCGCTAACTTCTCCTTCTCCCAAATTTTCTTAATCTTCTGATATCCCTGTCCAATCGACCGAAATTGGTAATCCAACTCTTTGATTATCTTCTTATGCACCCGAGGTAACCGCGGAATATACCGACGCCCAGCATGCGTCGTATCCTGCAAATAATCCTCTAAATCATCCAGCAATTCCTCTACCGAAGAATAGGTAATCTCCTCTGGAAACGCCATGTCCTTTGCACTACTTTTCAACCGGGACGCCAACTTCTGAGCAGAACCAGGCACCGTCAACTCCCCATCAATCACCACCTCTTCCAACAGCTCATCCGACGTCTCTACCGTTTTCACCAACGCCTCATCAATCCGGTCCAACTGCTTCTGAATATCCAACCGATAATTCGAAAGCAACTCACCGGTCCGCTCAGCAAACCACTCCGGCAACTCATGCACGCCAATCACAGTCAATCATCACAGCCTCGCTTCACAAAACAGAACCACCTACTAAAAAAACTACCTCAAGAGAATCCTAATCACCACCCCGCCCAAGCAGCTTGCACGAAAAGCTTATCAACGCTCTTCCATAGTCAAGAATGCAACGCTAAAATCTTATCCTGTGGTGAGCGGGCAATTATCCATAACGCTATCCTTTTCAACATCAGCCCCCGCAAAGACGAAGTCGGACTCCAAGCCAACGTCATCTTCCGCAAACAATACTGGCGCGTCCCCCTCAACGACAACATGATCCGCGAATTCCTCCGCGCCTACAAAGAATTCATGAGCCACGTCCAAAGCACCGACATCCCCGCCCTCCCCATCCACATCCAAGGCGCCAAATTCATCTTCACCAACATCGAAGACCTCCTCCTCGTCTTCATCAGCCACATGCAAGACGACGACAGCCGCGTCAACGAAAAAGTCAAAACCGCCCTCCGCATGCTCGTCGGCAAATACGGCACCGAACACATCAAAGACATCGCCACCAACGACAACACCCAACCCATCGAAGACCTCATCGACAACTACATCATGAGCAAACTCAAAGTCAGCCTCGTCGGCGAAGGCGGCGTCGGCAAAACC
>JBHLQC010000062.1:0-8287 GCA_048885185.1 Candidatus Odinarchaeota archaeon
ATCATTAATCGTTTAACCACTCCAATTCTATATGCTGGTCTCATCATCACCATGACTTACCTTATCGGACAGTTTCTTATTCACCTTACACCGCTGCTCGTAGGCAAGTCAGAATAGATTAGCAACTCGAAAGGATTTATGTAGCCTCATCCTGCCAAACCATCTTACAAACCATTCTTAGTGCTGATGTAAATGGGAATTCACTGTCATGATATGAAAAAAGGTCAAGTTTATTCTTGCCCCGAGTGTGGCATTGCGCTTCAAGTGGTCAAAGAATGTGAGGAATGCGGAACCCCTGAAGGTGATTGTGGGTGTGCTGCCCCCTGCGTCTTTGAATGCTGTGGGAAACCTTTGACGCTTCAAAAATAATTCACAACCACATATCAGGAGGCATGGGGTCTAAGATAAGACCCCCTCATCTATTTTTTATTGATTTCACCTACACTCAAATTAAGAGATTAATTAGGCTCTTGCTCTCATTTCCCTATAAAAAATGAGAGGAAAACCGTAGGGCTCTAATACTTGAGGAGAATCACTGTATGCAGGTGACTGAATTGGCAGACCAAATGACTGATATCATCATCGTAGGTGGCGGACCCGCTGGGCTCACAGCTGCTATCTACACAGCACGGATGGGATTGAAAACCCTTCTTGTTGATGGTCAAATGATTGGCGGACGTGCAGCAACTGCACCCCACGTTTGGAATTTTCCAGGCTTCCCTGATGGCATAACGGGTGTCGAACTCATTGACCTCATGATGAAACAAGCCCAGAAATTCCAAGCAGAACTCAAGTATCCAGACGAAGTCATCGAACTCTCCCTGAAAGATAAAATGAAGAATGTGGTTACCAGGTCGGGTAAACATTCTTGTCATTCTGTAATACTTGCCACAGGTACTCAACGAAAGAAACTTTTAGTGCCTGGCGAAGAGGCGCTTGTGGGTCGTGGGGTGTCATACTGTCCGGTTTGTGATGGTCCACTCTATCGAGGATTAAACGTCGCTGTAATCGGTTCCGGGAGTGAAGCCTTTGAAGATGCCATTCACCTAGCTAATCTAGTATCGAAGGTCTTTGTAATTATTCAAAGTGAGGAAATTTCTGCGGAGCAAGCATTAATTGACGAAGTCAAGGCAATCTCAAACCTACAAATCATCAAAGGACAGCTCCTCACGATTCAAGGTGACGATCTTGTTACAGCACTAACCTATTCATTGCACTCCGATGGTTCAGAACACGAACTTCCCATTGATGGAGTATTTATTGCAGTGGGAAGTGTTCCGATGACAAATCTACTGAAAAAGGCAGGCATCTCTGTGGATGAAAAGGGCTGTGTCACAGTTAATCGCCGACAAGAGACAAACCTTATTGGCGTCTACGCAGCAGGCGATTGCACCTGTGGAGGCATGCAAATCATCACCGCAGCCGGTGAAGGTGCAATGGCTGCCATGCAAGCACACCGATTTGTCAAATCCAAAAAAGGGAAGGAAAAATAACCTCATTCGAGGCGAGAGAAATGCGAAGACGAACTGTGGCAATAATCTTAATTGTAATCATTCTCAGTTCAGCCTTCGGAGTCTTCTTTATTTTCACATTTCTTGGTCAATACTCGCCCCTCCCTCATGAAATGGTCTGCCAGCTAACTGGGGAAGACGCTCTCAACGACACCACTGTGGTTAATGTTTATGGAGCAGATGTTGGTCTAATGGTTGAGTGGCAAGACCGGTTACACTTCATTTTTGGCGACACCTTTGGTCCCGATAATTGGGATTGGCGATCAAACACAATGGCCTACACGCTAGACACCGATCCCTCAGATGGTATCACACTGACAGATTGGATTACTGACAATGTAACACATTTTGCTAAGGAACTCATTCATAGTTTCAAAGTTGATGAGGTTGAGATGACAGTAATCCCAACTGCCGCTTACAGCAGTGGAGACTGTCTCTATGTATACTATATGTCTGTAAACACCTGGGGAGAACACGGCGATTGGACTAGTAATAATGCTAGCATCGCGTATTCCTTTGATGGACACACCTTCTTCAAAGCAACCAATATGTCTTGGTCAGGCACCTCCAATTTCATCGAATGGGGACTGATCAAGGGTGATGATTCAGCTCCATCAACGGGTGGTTATCTCTACTTCCTCACTACAGGAAGTGGTCGATTCCATGATTGCTTCCTAGTTCGAGTTCCTGAAAACCACATTTTGAACCAGAGCAGCTACCAATACTACATAGGACTCGGAGCCGGAGATGCTCCAACTTGGTCATCAAATCAAGAGGATGCCCAGCCTATCCTTGAAGCTCCTACAGGAGAAATTTCAGTCATGTGGAACACGTATTTAGGCAAATACATGCTGCTGAATCTCGACGATGCCCAAAAACAGATTTTAATTCGAACAGCTGACTCGCCATGGGGTCCTTGGAGTGCGCCACGTATCATTATCCAACGTCCAGAATACGTGGGCTTCTATGCACCCAATATTGATCCCCTTCTAGTTGAAGACGACGGTCGAATCGTCTATTTCACGATGAGCCTCTGGTTCGAGTATAATGTGTACCTTATGAAAGTCGATTTAACCCCCTTATGGAGTATAGCCAGTCATCACCTACTGATATCCTGGCTAGTTGTCAGTTTGGTTTCTGTATTAATGCTTGACGTTATTCGTTTCCGTGGTGACAACGTTTTCAATAGCATTAAGGGTCTTGGAAAAATCATCTTCGGTGTGCACAAAAGATACAACACCTAAGCCATGATACCCAAACACGCCTTCTTCAAGTAACCGACTTTGAAATACATTCGTTTTTTCAGTATCAAAGACTTTGCCTAGCTTACCGGCGGTTATCGGGCCCTCCTTAAGAGGTTCCTTTAATGAATGGATAAAAAGAATGGACCCTTTACCCATCGCCCTCTCGCTAGCATTTGCTCTTTCGAGGACATTGTTGATCTGACGCCGTAGCTGGTCCCCTCGTTGATTCAGAGTCACGTACTTCTCCTTATATGATTTGAGAATTTCAAGGGTTGTAAGTCCTGCCGTCATGGTCAGGGGGTGACTAGAGAAGGTTCCACCACCTACCCATCGTCCTCTTGGGGCACCAGGAACAGCTAGTGCCATAACATCCTCTCTACCACCATAGACGCCAATGGGCAGACCACCTGCCAAGACCTTCCCATGGGTTTGGAGATCAGGTTTTACGCCATACAATTGAATTCCAGCAGATCCATAGCAGAGCCGAAATCCGGTGATGATTTCATCAAAAATAAGGAGTATATCCCGGGCTTCAGTTTCTTCTCGAAGATATGGGAGAAATTCAGAATCGGGTTCAATTCCTCCGCCGGCTCCTAGGACTGGTTCGATAACAACGGCAGCTAATTGTTTCCCATGTTTTTTCATGAGAGTATCAACACTTCGCATATCATTGTAATCGAAGGATACACCATTATAGTAGGCATCGTCCGTGTATGGATACTTAAGGTGATAACCGAGAGCGTCATTACCACCATGCCACCCACCCCAAGCCTTTGCAACTAGTTTTCGTCCAGTAAATAGTCGCGCTAGCCGGGTAGCATACATGGTGGACTCACTGCCAGTAGTGCAAAACCGCATCTTCTCTAACTCGGGAATAGCTTCTTGGATTTTCTCTGCAAATATCACCTGGGCTTCATTCAACGTACCCAAATGCCAGCCTTCTCGAAGTCGCTGTTCTAAGACTTGACGGATTTGTGGAGGGTTGTGACCTAAAATCATACAATAGTGGGTCATCCAGTAATCGATGTATTCGTTTCCGTCCACATCCCAGATATGACTTCCCTCACCACGGTGCATAAATGGTGGATGTGCCTGACAGCTGTTCAATCCAAAGATTCGAATATTATGATTGACTCCACCACAAAACACCTTCTGGGCACGGTTCCAAAGTTGACTAGAATTTGGAGAAGCCTGTCGGTATCGCTCAAGCATTCTAAATTCACCCGTAATGGGTGAATGTGGTGTTTAATCCTTTTAAGCCGAATCCTTGAAGATACGTTCTGTGTTATGCGGTGCTGGTATATCCCTCATGGTGTAAAGACCAGGCTTTGCGCCAATTATCACAGGGACAAGATTGAGTAACATGCCAATTGTTGCATGATCACCATGAACGCCACCTTCAATTCGTTGATGAATACTTGGATGACCATCAATGCGAACTTCATCATATGCAGGATCAGCATCTGCATAGGCGTTGAAGTCTAGCGTGATGAGGGTTTTTCCTGCTTTTTGACCGATGGCTCGACTCTTCAGTCCTCGAACCATCCCTTTTTCAACCATAGCAAAGGGGGTCACGATTTTTTTATCTGCAATCACTGGTTCGGGAGGGAGTTCTTCGACATGTTCCAAGCCCATGTTAAGGGTGTCACCTATCATCTGTAGTGATTCAACCAATCCCACATGGCCGGTAATTGCTCCTGTGGAGATGGCGTGCTCAAAGTCTTGTTTGGTCATACCGGTGCCTATCTTCTTCTGGAATGCAGCACGTCGTGAGCTGGAATTCATATTTCGTGTTACATGAATGGTTTCCACATGCTGAATGGGGGCTGAGAGGAAAATTGGCAACAGGTCCATCAAAAATCCAGGATTAATACCAGTGCCTAGTATCGATTTCTTCGTTTTCTTTCCCATTTCATCAAGTTTCTTAGAGAGTTCTGGATTTTTCTCATACGGGAATGACAATTCTTCGCAAAGTGAAAGGACATCCATCCCAGCATTCAAGCAATCCGAGATGGTGGGAACCACCTTAGCGAGTGCGGATGAAGTTGATACTATCGCCACATCAGCGGGATTATCCTTGAAATCAGCTAAGACTTGTTGGAGATCATCTTGAATAGTAAGTGTAGAATCAATTTTTCCATCGAGTAAATCTGATAATCGTTTACCCTTCAACTCGGGATTAACGTCTACAACGGCATCGAGTTGCAGGTTCTCTCGTTGGATAATAACTTTGGCAATTGAGCGACCTAATGTTCCAAAGCCGATTTGGATTACGCGGAATGGTTTTGGCATGATTGCACTCAGTAAAAAAGGTGCTTAAAAGCTGTTCCGATGAATTATTTTTCTGAATGTGGTTAATTCTGACTAGTTTGTTGGAAGAGTTAATTTTGTCCAGTCAACGAAGTCATCGCGTTTCCGGTCGATGCGAGTACTGAGCCAACTGATGAGGTCGTGAACGGTTTTGATTGCGGCGGGATGCATCATCATGAAGACGTCAACACCCGCAAGGAGAAACATGAGCGCTGTGGTGCTTTCCCAGATGGGTCCGCGTAGCTCACGAGGTCCAAGTTCGGGTCTCTTCATCCAGGCCTCCCGGGCTGCCCAGGCATTCGTCGTGCCGCTGCTTAGGGGGAATTGGAGTTCTTTATCACCCATTATGCCTGCGAGTCGCATACGTTCCATGATGGTAAAGCTGTATTCAGCACCATACCCGAGTGCTGCTGTTGTTGGATCAATGATGATCTGGTCGGGCGTGATGTAATCGAGGAGTCGGCGGTTGAGTTCTTTTTGTTGGTTAATGTCAATGCTTGTCCAGGACAGGACAAGTTGATCGTGAGCTTTAGCTGCCTTTGCTACAGGTTCCCACATATCAACGGTAGCTGATGCTAAAAGGACCCTTTCGCCTTCGGCAACTTCTGCTGCCATTGATAGGACTTCTGCATCCCTTGCTGGGTCACCCGAACCACCAACGATTATGGGCACTTTCACTGCTTGCAGGATCTTTTCAAAGCCTTTCATGGCTTCTTTGGCACTGGTGTCCTTGAGGAGAGGATCTGTGCTAATCATGTGGTAGGTGATAAGGTCGGCCCCGAATTTGTCAATGACAAGCCTTGCCCATTCGACAGGGTCATCCATGACTTCATCGTAGTGTAAACGTACGGCTTTCGCAAGTTTGATACGCATATCAAAGACATCAGCTGCAACAACTGGAGGATGTTTAGGTGGAGACTGAAAAAGGTTCCATGCTGGACCCTTATGTCCACCAACGGTGATGGTCTTACTGCGTGATCCTCCATTGCCTTTCATTGCACCTAGGGTGATTTCACGAATTTGACCCGAATACTCAGTGAGTGGTGCTTTGAAACGGGCTTTTATCAAGTCTTTGGGGCGAGTAGGGACTGGAATAGCAGGAGTAGGCATTGCTGATTGACCTGTTGGGAGTTGTGTTTGCACTCCCAAGGCGGCTAACATTTGTTGAGCGAATTGCTGTACGGCGATTGCATTTTGAGCGAGAAACTGTCGAGCTTCATCTGACATTCCCGCTCCAGCACCTGGTGGAACTATGACTTCGAGTTCGTCGACATCAATAGTCATGTCCACTAGTTCGAGTTCATCAAATTTGCCGAAGAGGGCTTCCAGTGGACCGAGAATACCCAATTCGGGGTTGTCAGTGGAGAATGATAGTTCACTTTTTTCTTTCTTCTTCTCAGGCGACATCATTCATCGCCTCAACTATTTTTTACCCTTTTCATCAAGACGTTTGATGATCACTTTTTCAGCATAGATTTTCGCGTTCTTGAAGATAATCTGGAATCCCGGAGCACCACCCATAGCGGGCATCGTTGTCATTAATTGACCAGGCATTACAAACGGTTGTGCAGCCTGTGTTCCAGGTGCTACTTCTTCCATACGTTCTTCCTCAGTCAGTCGAGCTGCTGCACCGGTTTCCACCCAGCGACTAATGACAGGATGATTATGATCCTTTAGATAGGTTTTCAGCTCTTCGATACTCGACACGTCGTTCTCAGTGGGGATGATGTCACGAATGTTTTCAGGCATGAAATCATAGACCCGATCCTTGATGGACTTGGGAAGCCAGACAATACGTTCCCAACCACCATCCACCATAAGGAACTTCGGTGATCGCAGGTATTCAATAGATAAGCCATGGAATCCAGGAATCTGTCGACCACCAGCTGTAGAGTCAGCCATAGTGGAAAAGGGGAGTCCGTTCACTGCTGCTCCCTTATAGTCACGATGAACGACACCAAGACCATCGACTTCAGGGATAACGAAAGCAATCGCTTCAAAGCACCCACAACTGGTGTGTGGATTTTCAAATGCACTATACAAAGCAACATCCGTCACAGCTCCCAAGGTCTTCTCCTTATAGGCTTGATTCACACCAGAATATATGCCCTTATCCGCATCAATGGTTTCACCCTTCTCTATTGCGAAGAGTGGTCCTTTGGGATCGACCCGAGCTGCAGCTCGTCCATCAAACCAACTGATCGCTCCACAATTAGCGTAGCGCTGAGCAGTGATAACACACATGTGAGTTGGACTAAAGGATTGGCATAGTGTGCAGCCATAGAACACATCAACCTCATCGTCTTTGAGACCACGGGTTCGTTCATCACGAGCATTGTACCGGGCAATCGCTTCATCATAAAACTCTGCGATTTTATCCGGATCCGTGTAGAAGGTCACTTGGATTTTTTCAATGATTGGTAGTTCGGATTTGTATAGTCGTTGATAGACTTCACCAAGGATCTTGAAGGAATTGAAACCCTTCTTGAAGGATTTTTTAGCAATTCGGATCCAGATATCATATCGCTGATTAAGGTGCATCGTTCCTTCCACGAAGTTCGTGTATTCATGAACATGTCGCTCGATTACACCTTCAAGGTCTTCTTCGACCTCTTTACCAGCAACCTCAATCAAGATACCAAAAGGCACATTACTGCCCTCCTCCAAATCTTTGAGGTCTGGACCAATGATTTCAATTTTTCCGTCATCGATTTCGTTCATTTTTCGGACGAGAACCAGTTCGAATTTCTTTTCGACTTTTGGCCCGCCTAGTTCAACTTGCATGTCAGCTTTGCGAATTCGTTCACCTTCGAAGATAACTCCGACTTCGATAGGTAAGTCTTCAAATGACATCTATTTTGCACCTCCTGTGAGTGTGAGGATTTCTTTCAGTGCATCATTCCAATTCTGTTTCTTTAGGTTTGGAAAGCTCCAAGTTGCATGAGGTTGATAGTAACGACCCAAAGTCACGGTTTTTATTTGGGGAGCGAAGTTGATTAGCGCAGACAACATGAGCCATTCCATGTAGTAAGGAAATCCGAAGGTCATTACAAGGTCATGGGGTCCTTTCTTCGCAGCGACCATCCATTCTGGGTCTTGGAGCCTTCCAGTAATTTCCATTGCTCCATAGGAATAGACATTGTCGAAGCCTTTCTCCTTAAAAGCTTTGATAGTGTTTGCTGTAGCAACGATAGGGATTTTGAAAGCAGTTGACAATTCGAT
>JBHLQC010000063.1:0-8263 GCA_048885185.1 Candidatus Odinarchaeota archaeon
AGTACTAATCATATTATGTAATCATTAATAATAACAAATTCATTGAATTCATTGAAGTAAAATAAAAGAGATGCCAAATATGAGATATTTCCCTTCTGGAATTCCTGAGTTGGATACGGCCTTAGACGGAGGTCTAAGATCCAATGAGATATTCCAAATTTATGGACCAGGTGGAGTTGGAAAGACAACCTTGGCCCTACAGTTTGCTATTGCCACAGCAAAAAATGGATTTCAGGTGTTTTATGTAAACACAGAGGGCAAATTTCCGATAATTCGGTTGAATCAATTGTCTGGATCTGAATTCAAAAAGATTACTCCTCTGGTTACTGTCGTTTCACCAACTAATTTCAACAATCAAGCACGAATGGTTTCGCAATTTGATTCATTAATCCCATCGGGCACTCGGTTGGTAATTTTTGATACAATCGTTTCTCTTTACCGGAAGGAACTTGGTGAAAGCTCAGAGAATTTCATCCTCAATCGAAAGCTGAATCAACAATTAGGAATGATTGCCAACTTTGCGCTATCCCAATCAGTTGCTGTAATTCTAATAAATCAGGTCCGTGGAAATATCGAAGGAGAAAATGATTTCCGACCTGTTGCGGATTCAATCACTTCGTATTGGAGTACCAACTCTCTTCTAATCTCGAGAGCTGAATCGAAGGGCTACAGAGAATTTAAGTTGTTTAAATCACAAGATTCGGAACCACTAACTCTAGTATTACAATTACAGGAATCAGGCTTTAGGTAATTTCAACAAGCTGATTATAATGTCTCATCCAATTCTGATTCTTCTAGGTTTTTGGTATATTCTCCCGGCATATGTTGCGAATGGGTTTGCGGTGTTTGCTAAATTTTTTGCTTTTCCCCATCTAATTGACGGCGGGCGTGTTCTCAAGGATGAGCGTTTTATATTTGGTCCTGGGAAGAGCTGGGAAGGATTTTTCATTGGATTCATTAGTGGTGTGTGCGTGGGATTTCTCCAAGTATTCACTGCACCATTTTTGGAAGCTCTGATTGTACAATACTTAATTTTGCCACCCGAATTTGTTCCTATTGTGTTATTATCTATTCCACTTGTGATAATGGTAGCTTTAGGAGCATTGATTGGAGATTTAATTGGGTCATTTATTAAACGAAGAATGAATATCTCAAGAGGCCGGCCAGCGCCTTTACTTGATCAATTGGATTTTCTTATTATGGCGATTATTTTTGGGTGGCTTATTATCCCTTTACCGCTTATCTTTGTGGTGTTCCTGTTAATTGTAACACCGATTATTCACTTATTAGCAAATGTCATAGGCTATTTTTTGAGGTTGAAGAAGGTCCCTTGGTAATTTGGCTATGTCTTCTCAACCTCGGTAAAATATCTTGTAGGTAACCATGTATTGGGAAGTAATGAAAGATACGAGAATTAGAATAATGCCTATGGCTAGCAACATTTGGGAGTAGCGTGGTCGGTAGATGTGTCTTGTACTGTGGTACATGAAGTAGAATCCTATGAAGCCGATTAGGTACATGATTCCTCCGACGATTCCTTCCAGAAGGAATTGACGGCTAAGGCCTGGATGTAGGATTAAAAGTGATTCCTCTGTTCCACCAAAAGGTAGTGGCTGATAGGATAAACTGAAAATGCTGCCACTCACTATGAAGTAATAGATTATCAGTATAATGGCGAAAAATATCCATTTTGAAGGCATGCGCATTCCTCGGAACTGGGGCATGCGTAGTCTTAGACGAGGTTTACGAATGAATTTTGGCCACCAAAGGTCAGACATCGACTCACCAAAGAATTATCGTGGGCGTGAATTAGACCATACGAACGCTATATATTCTTTACCATCGTATCCTCTTTGATTGCCAAATCGGTGAGAAAGGGGCTAGTCTATGGCTCAATCCAAGACCGTATCGGGAATGCGTGCAACTTTACTTTTCATTCTATATCCTCTTGTTGGCGATTTCCTTTTTATTGATACAATAATCAGAGATGTCTATGCTCGTCGACGTATTCGGCTTGTATTTTCGCTAGTTGGTCTCGCCGTCGTGGCTATCAGCTTCGCGGGATCAGAACTGCTTATCTTCATAGCCGAAGTCACCGGATCTTCGTTTCCTACAACGCCACTAGAAGTTCGCTACTTAGTGACTGGAATTGCAACTCTTATCTTTCTTATTCTCTTCATCGATGAGGGCTGGGGTGGTCGTGTGTCTCTAGATGAACAACTTGATGTTCCTGAAGCTCGAATCTCCCTTCTCATGAACGATCCGCGTGAGGTATTTACAACTCTCAACCGTATTCTTAATGCGGCACAGCTTCGGAGGCACAGACGGGATCATTGCGATAATTCCCGTCTAGCAAGCTATGCCCTAACTGTGTTAGGGGAATATCTACAAACACGAGTCTTTTCCGAACCGATTCGTGAAAAATGAATCTACTGTCAACGGTTACCAAGAACTCGGGTTCACTTATCTCTAACTCTGTCTTCTCTTTTATTACACCCTCTGTATGTTCAGAATACCGCGAATGGAGAACACAGGATGGAGATCATTCGGCATGAATTGCAACGCCCATCTGTATTCATCGATGAAGCGAAGCTTTCCATTGATTATGTTCCTCCCACCCTCCCCCATCGTGAAGAGCATCTCCGTAAGCTAACCCAGCTGTTTCGCGGGGTAATCGAGGCACCTGGTCGTATTTCACAAAAGGTATTACTCGTCGGTGATACAGGTTCGGGAAAGACTTCTGTAACAAAGCTGTTTGGAAAATTACTGACGGAGATTGCTCAGGGTCATGGATTCAACCTAGTATATGTTCATGTTAATGCGCGACGTGAACGAACCGAATATATGATTCTAAATAAAGTACTCTCGGCGCTTCAAACAGGTATTCCTCTCCGGGGGCTCTCAACACAAGAACTACTTTCAATAATTTTGGAGTTTATTGAAACAAATAACCTGTATTTGCTTATTACGTTAGATGAGCTCGGTGTATTTCTTAAACGACGTGGAGAAGAACTACTCTATCTTTTATCACGTACTGTGGATGACCAATTAAACGCGCAACAAAGAGTATCACTAATAGGTATAAGCCGTAGTCCACTTTTTGGTTACATTCTTGATCCAAGTACCTGGAGTACACTACAGAAGAATCTAATTCAATTCAATCGTTATAGCTCTCTCCAGCTTCGAGATATCCTGAACTATCGAATAAAAGAAGCCGTTCTCGACGGGGCAGTTCCTGAAAGCACAATTGATCTAATCACTGATATTGCAGGCACATCAGGAGATGCACGATACGCTCTATCACTTCTGTATCACGCAGGGAAAGCAGCGGACGAGAAGGGTGTACTTCGCATCCTACCCGAGTTCGTGAGAAGTGCTAAAGCCTTTATCACGCCTGAAATACGACGGGAGGTTCTCTTGGATTTATCGCTTCACCAGAAATTTCTGCTGCTCGCCGTATGCAGATTGTTAAAACCTTCAGAAGATGCCTACGTAAAAACTGGTGAGCTAGAAGCGCGGTATCGACTTGTCTGTGAAGAGAATGGTCAAACGCCACGCGCTCATACCCAAATATGGATGTATGTTCAGGATCTTGTCGGGTTAGGAATTCTATCTTCGAAACTTTCTGCCATTGGTCAACGCGGAAAAACTACTCTAATTGGGCTTCCTGATATTCCCGCCGTAGTGTTAGAACGCGAACTTGAACTGCAGATTGAAAAAAAGAAAGTTGGTGGCAGTAGGTGATTGATAGACCTGAGACAGCTATTCTCGAGCAGGTTCCCGATAATCGACTAATTCCAGTTGAACTTCTTTTCTCCTCTCGTGGACGCATCAAGATAATTCGTCTGTTAGCTGAGTGTGGTGAGTTAAATATCTCTGAAATCGCCCGGAGAGCTCAGCTGAATCACAGCACTACAAGGAGACATCTTCGGTTTTTAGAACGTGCACAACTTGTTCAGGAAAAAACGTTCGGTCGAATAAGGATATTTCGATATAAAATCGAGAATCTGCGTGCTCTAGCTCTCCGACGGTTCATTGAACTCTGGGAAAAATCTGAGTAAGAACCTAGATGACATTACTTGAGAATAAAATTAACAAGTTCCTCTGACAAGTCTAGGTCATTCTTGACTGCTTCTTTGTGTTTCGCTTCTTTGAGAAGCGCTTTGAGCACAATGATGTATTCTTCGAAGGCTCTTTTGGATGATAGATGAACGATTGGTGATAGGGCGTGTCCAACTAGAGCCCGTTTTTGTCGTACACCTCGAGAAAATCCCATTTGTTGTATCCAATCTGGAAAACGATATTCAGGACGTTTCGGTGTTGGCGTTCCATCTGTTATTGTTCCAGTTATGCACATTAGTTCCTTAGAATAAGGGAGGAGTCTCCAATTCTGTGTCCGATTTATTCGACGGGAAAATATGCTTGCCCTTGATAAGAAATCAAAAGCCTTGACTTGTTGTTTTAATTCAGGGAAAACTAGCGGTATGTTCGCACTAATCCATCTGATCAGTTCATCAGGATATACATCAATTTGATTAGCTGCGATGATGGCTTTATTCCAGGTCTCGGCATAAAAAATTCGGTCAAGAGCCTCGTTTAAGTCAATTCTTTGATCTCTTGATTGTATGAACTCGAGCACATTTCTATTATTTAGTACACTAACAGATTTTGTGATGCTCTGCAAGTCATTTATTGCGGCTCTTATATCACCACGAGAATGAGAAGCCAACGTGTCTAAAGCTAAGTCTTCGAATCTTATTTTCTCCTGATTGCATATTCGTTTCAACATCTCAACTATTTCCGACTCTCTAACCGGTTCAAATTCAATAAGTGTAGTAATCTTTCTTAATGGTCGAATCTTGGGTTCAGAAATATCATTTGTGACTAAAATGATGGGCACTCGTGTCTTCTGAATATGCTCTTTTAAAGCTGAAGCAGCACCTCTATCGGATCTACCACTTAGTCCAGCCAGCTCATCAACCAGTAATACTCTCCCTCGTGTGCTGGTAAGTGTTCTAGTCATCGTTGAAGTTTGTAATAATTCATCCATACTTTTTTTGCTTCTTTTCACTGTTGCGTTAATTTCAGTTATGTCATAACCTAGCTCTGAAGCAATTGTATGGGCCGCTAATGTTTTTCCTACACCCGAAGGACCAAAGAGCATCAAGGCTCGTTTATTTCGAGAAATACTCTTGGGCCAGTTACTTAGCCATTTCTTAATCTTTGAAATTGCAGTGGTATTACCAACAATATCTTTGCTTGATTGTGGGCGATATTTTTCTACCCAAGGCTGATCTATCATCACTGTCATCACTTGGGATTTCCAATTAAAGCAAAGTTGGCCAGAATATAGCTCAACTGAATTTCTGGGTCAGCTCCCTCAGCAAGTCGAAATTCCGCTTCTCCCACTAATCCAACAAGTTGGACCTTAATCTTCTCATCAACACCAAGTTTCAAAACTTCACTGTGAATTTGTCGTACTATATCAGATCCAGATAATCCCTGCCAAACTAACAAATTCCGAAGTTTGTTCTGTGCTTCTAGGAAATCACCATTTAAAGAAGAACTAATCATCTCTCTGACTTCTTCTGGTCGGGCTTTTCCTGTTGTACTATAAACTGCATCAGCATTAACCTGTTTCTTAGTTACTGCCGCTGCTTGAAGAACATTAATTGCGCGTCGCATGTCACCACTGCAAACATAAAGAATAGCTTCTATTCCATCTTCAGAAAGTTCGACGCCTTCCTGTTTAGCAATATAGTTAATTCTCTTTTTGAGCTGTTGTTGGTCTAGCCGGGGGAACCGGAAAATTGCACATCGAGATTGGATAGGTTCAATAATTCGGCTTGAATAATTTACAATTAAACAAAACCGGCAACTACTGACGTATCGTTCCATTGTTCTTCTGAGAGCATGTTGTGCATCACGAGTTAAAGAATCAGCTTCATCTAATGAAATTATCTTAAAGGGGGCATCTCCTAAGGGGCTAGTTCGAGCAAAGCTTTTGACACGATTACGAATCACATCAATTCCTCGTTCATCTGAAGCATTTAGTTCAAGGAAATTTCCCGAAAATTGAGCTCCATAAAGCTCATGGGCAAAAGCAAGAATTGCAGTAGTCTTGCCTGTTCCTGCGGGTCCGGAAAATAACAGATGTGGTAAATCCCGTTCTACTAGGAATCTTTTTAGACGGTCTGTAATCGGTTTTTGCCCAATTATCTCGTTAAGTTTCATAGGGCGGTATTTTTCTGTCCACATCCAATGCTCTGACATTATATGGTTTACCTCGGGTCATTTGATAGGTTGCTGTTCGATTAAGTTTTCGACAGTACAATAAGATAACGTTCGATTCAGTGGGATACAATTCGTCCTGTACTATGTTTCATTCTTATTGTAAGAACAGTAGTTCCAATAGTTAAACAACTGATAATAATGATACTAAACTGTTGAAAAAGGGAGGAAAACCCGGCTGCTGGAATAATTTCCAAAAAATGAGAAAAGGGATTTCCATTTACTCCTTGTATTATTCCGATAATAGCCTGAGCATTTGTGTGACCTCCACTTCCATTGTATCGAAGAATTAGAAATCTATGATTTTCGATTGAATCGACGATTTCTTGTAGGTCAAATTGAAATCTCCCATCAGGCTCTGTCAAAGTTGATGTAATCAAAGATTTAGTTTCAGACAATAATTCAATTGAAGCGTCTTCGATGCCAGAACCAGAAATCTGACATAATTGACCAGTGATGATAATTTCCCCCCGTAAGTACAAAAATGCTGGAAGACCAATAAAATTCGTAAACGCTTTGCCAATTGTTAAAATATAACTGCTTTCTGTTCCATTGAAAAAGTCATAGTTCATACTTCGAACAGTAAAAGTAACTGGGCTTTCTAAACTTTGATTTAGCAAACAGCTCAGTATTACTGAGCCATTTTGTAGAGTAGTCTCTTCCTTGATAATTTGATCTGGTTCGATAATTAGTTGAACGAGAATGCCTTCTATGGGAGACAGGTCATCGCTTCGAACAGTTATATGAAAATACAATTGTTGTCCAACTGCTAACGGGGAATCAACTGAATTTCCTTCTGAATCTTTAATATCTACACTATTTTGAAGTTGTGCAAATATGGTTACTGGAATTAGAATCATACTAGGTAAGAGAAATCTTTCTGGGTCACCACGGAAAGTTGCATTTAATTGAATGGGTCCAAGTTCATGTGTTGTAGGAATTTCCCAGATAAAATGAGTGTGACCGGTTAAGTTTGTTATTCCACTTCCTAAGTATTCATCATGTGTCTCATGGAAAAACAGTACCGTTGCATTATCTATGGGAATACCATTTTGGTCCTTTAATTGAACTGCAATTGTAAATGAATTCCCTCTAAACGCACCTGTTTGCGTCAAAGGTGCAGGAAAAGGCACAGGAGAACCAAGAAATGTGACTACCAGTAAGAGAATCAAAAACACTTTCACTGTAAGGAATCACCTCTGGTTAGTCTTTCGTTTGGTGTTTGATTGATTTCTGGTAGAATTTCGAATTGTGATATTTTTGGTTCTTCAACAATAACAGGATCCTGCCACATCCATTGACCATTTCTAACATCAAAGGGTTCGAAGGATAGTGGCCACCCTCCACTTGCTGGGCTACTGATGTAGATGTCAGATTCCGTTTGAAGATATCTGCTGAGATAGTATCGCATTAAAGCAAAAGATCCTGCTGGCAGAGTTGCGTATACCAAGATTTCCTTGTTACCAGAGCGGAATTCAGTAAGTTGTCTTATCCATGCTTGAGGTAGTTCCTTAACTAGGCCATTTATTCGAGCATCTCCCTTCTTCATTCGAATGACTATGTCTTCGATTAATCCTACGCGTCTTATTAGCGGTTCAAGTCTCAAAACACCGAGTTCAACTAATTTGGATTTTCGGCGACTAGCTTGGGCAATACTCATTCCTGAAATTTGAGCAAGTTTTTCTAGTTTCACACGAGCATCAGACATCAAAATAGGAATTAATCGCTTATCTTTGTCGTCAGGAAAATATAGGCGAAGGGTTTGGTCCTCCTCCTCGTCATAATATGAGATATCCTGATCAATCCAATCATTGTGTAACAAATGGACGCCAATAAGTAATTTCTTCCAATCGATATTCCAATCTTCTTTGGTAATATGATAATGTGTGAATTCTACTATCTGTCCCAAATCTTTAACCACATATAGTGTGTGAGTTGTTCCAAAATGGGAATCAAGAAAGTGTGAAAGTGT
>JBHLQC010000064.1:0-8208 GCA_048885185.1 Candidatus Odinarchaeota archaeon
GTTGCTCCTTGGCAAAATCGGGGCATCAGGCATCGAAACCGGGGTTGTCCGCTCAGATCCCAGATGCTTAGATTGACAGGACCTGCTTCGCCACGACAGACTTTCTGGGCAAAGTTCACGCCAATCGTGGGAGCAACTTCTGTAAAGCCGTCAAAAATGAGACTATGAACTAAGCTAGTTTTCCCAGCGCCTGGTGCTCCAGCTATGAGCACTTTTGCTATTGGGTGTCTTTCATTCACCATAGGACCTATCAGTGCATCATTTGCAACGAACCTTATAGCCTCCACACTTCAGATGATACCCAAAGACGCTATCGCATTCGTTGCCCAATGAATTCGATAATAGCTGGAGTTTGAGGCTTTTTTGATGTCTTACTACGAAACCGATCAAGCTCTACACCCTCAACGCAGTATAGCACTCTCATTTTTGGAAATAATGAAAGAATTTCATCTCGTGTGAAATAATGATAGTAGCGTTTACGTTGCGGTGAATAGAAGGTGTTGGGCTCTACCTCCTCCAAGGCACGAATAGCTTCAGACTGGGCTATGCGTTCTACCGAAAATGTCCGTACATAGATCAGTCCGCGTCGCATGAGTCCAGGATACATTTTCTCAGTAATGGCTGTACTCTCTGATTTCAAGAACATTTGCAAGACTTTGGAGGCAATAATCAACGCATACCGCCTCTGCGGAATCTCAATCGAACGTAAATCTGCCTCTTCGACCGTCAAATCTAAGTCCTTAGCTTTTGCACGTTCTCGACAGCGCTTGACGTAGGTTTTGGATTCATCCACCCCTTCAACAGTATAACCAAGTTTCGCAAAATAGAGAGCATTTCGGCCTTCCCCCAGTCCTAAATCCAAGATTGGCCCCTCTGGGACAAACCGGGCATATTCCATTAGTCGCCAATCTGGCTCGTCTCCCCAGTTCGAAACCACGTCTTGATAGGCTTGTAGCCATGAAGTTTTTTTGACGGTCACTTTGTCCACCTGGCCGTACTCACTACTTATTCTGCGTATAAATCCCTATGAAATATTACGATGCAAAAGAAAGAAATGTTAGTTACATATTCTGGGTTTCGTGAAACTGTCTAGTCTGAATATAGATGGCATGCGACCCAGTGGTTTTTCTCTACCAGACGGAGTTCTGGTTCCTCTTCTGGACATCTTTCAAAGGCACGGGGGCACCGCGGATGAAAACGACAACCAGGCGGAGGGTTAATTGGACTTGGAATTTCACCTTTTGGAATAGCCTCTGATTTCTTCGCTTTCGGGTCTGGGACGGGGATAGCACTCATTAAACCAACAGTGTAAGGATGGAGGGCATTTTCGTAGATGGCACGACTGCTCGCTATCTCGAAGAATTTACCAAGGTACATGATGCCGATACGGTCACAGATGTGTCGAGCTGTTGCTAAATCGTGAGTGATGTAGAGGTACGTGAGATCGAGCTCCTTTTGAAGGTCACGCATTAGATTGAGAATTTGTGCTCGAATGGATACATCTACCATCGCAACTGGTTCATCAGTGACGACGAATGCGGGTCTGAGAATGAAAGCCCGTGCGAAGATCACACGTTGACGTTGGCCCCCACTAAGTTGGTGTGGATAGCGGTCATAAAAGGCGCTGGCAGGAGAGAGCCCGACGCGTTCAAGCGCGTCTTCAGTTTGCTTTTTTTGTTCTGTTTTGGTTCCGATGTTCTGAAGCCGGAGGGCATCAGCAATAGCGTTACCAATTGTCATTCGGGGATTTAATGAGGAGGTTGGATCTTGAAAGGTGATTTGAAGCCGTCGCTTTAATAATCGAAGTTGCTTTCCTTTGATTTTTGTGATATCTTGCCCTTCAAAGATAATTTCTCCTGAAGTAGCAGGGATTAGACGGACGCAGAGTCGACCAACAGTGGTTTTACCTGATCCGCTTTCACCAGCGAGCCCGAAAATTTCTCCTTTTTCAATGTGGAAGGATACGTCATCAACCGCCTTGACAAAGTCTTTTTCTCGGGTAAAGAGGGCGTCCAAGAAGCTTTTTTGGACTGGAAAATATTTCACGAGGTTTTTGACTTCAATCATTTCTTGTTAACCCCCTTTGTATAGAGATAGCATGCTACTTGTTGCCCTGTATCCAACTCTTCAAGTGGTGGTGGTTTCGTTGCACAAATTTCCATTGCGTGTTCACACCGGGGTCTGAACATGCAGCCAGGTATAGGATCAACAAGATCAGGAGGCGCGCCAGCAATCCAAGCGAGCGTTTTTTCAGGATTCCGGACATCAGGCACCGCTTTCAAGAGACATTGTGTGTAGGGATGTTTAGGATCTTCAAAGAGACTCTCCGTCTGGGCTATTTCCATTATTCTTCCAGTATACATTATGGCAATATCATCAGCTGTTTGAGCGAGCACTCCTAGATTATGAGTGATCAATAGCATAGATAGATTGAATTGCTTCTTCAAAGTAGCGAGTTCATCAAGAATCTGCGCCTCTACTATGACATCTAACGCAGTGGTTGGTTCATCTGCGATTAGTAATCGGGGTCGAAGAGCAATTCCGAGTCCAATCATTACTCTTTGCCGCATTCCTCCACTGAACTGATGGGGATAATCTATAATTCGCTCAGGAAGAATACCGAGGGTTTCGAGAATTTCTTCACCTCTATTTATGGCGTCGTTCTTTTTCACATCTTCTTCATGTGCTCGAATTATTTCAGTGAAATGATCTCCAATTCTAATCAGTGGGTTAAGTGAGGTCATGGGATCTTGGAAGATATATGCTAGCTTTCTTCCTCGTATCGCCCTCATTTGGTTGTCTTTAAGTTGCATTAAGTCGATTTGCCCTTTTTCGACCGAGCCGCCTTCAAAAGTAAGGGATTCATCTAAGTTGAAAAGGACTTTTCCTTCACAGATGCGACCAGGGCGTGGAATTAATCTCATGATAGAGAGACCAAGAGTTGATTTTCCACACCCAGATTCACCTGCGAGCCCAAGTGTTTTATTTTCCTCTAGGTTGAGGAATACATTATCAACTGCTCGTGCGATTCCTCGTCGGGTTTTGTATTCCACTGATAGATTTTGAATTTGTAGTAAATCTGTCATTTATACTCCTTTCTCAAGTTTTGGCGTAAGGATTTCATTGAGCCCTTCTCCTATGAGAGCAAATCCTAGGGCGAGAATGACAATCATAAGACCGGGGAAGGTGATGACCCACCAGGCGCCTGTAATTAGTTGATGCGATCCGAAAGTAAGATCCCATCCCCAGTCTGGGACATCAATCGGAAGTCCCAGACCTACGAAGGTCAATCCAGCTGCAACAAGTATGGCATCTGCAAAATTGATAGACATGACAACAATGGCGGAGGGGATGACGTTTGGAAGAATGTATCTAGACACGATTGCTCCTTCACTTCCTCCTAGGGCAACTGATGCTTCAACGTAAGGAAGTTCTTTGACTGTTATCACCCGGCTGCGTACCACTCTGAAGTATGAGGGGATATAAACTACAGCAATAGCCAGAGCCATGTTGATTACGCCGGGTCCTAGAATGGCAGCAATTGCGATAGCCAAGATAAGACCTGGGAAAGCAAAAATGGCATTCATGATTAAAGACACGGTGTTATCAATAATTCCGCCCCGATATGATGCAAAAAGCCCAAGAGGTACTCCAATGGAGAAGCATATGATAACAGATACGAATGCGACTTGCAGCATAATGGCACCTCCCGCTATCGTTCGACTAAGTAAATCTTGACCGAGGGATGTTGTACCCAGTGGAAATTGGGGTGAAGGCGGTCCCAATAATGGTCCTACATTGAGGGTGAAGGGATCATAAGGAACAATCCAATCTGCAACAACGGTCATGTAGATTATTGCAGATACTATCAAAAATCCAGCAAGGGTTAACAACCCCGAAGAGTGGTAAATACGTAAAATGGGGTATCCTTCATACAAAAACACCAACATGATTCCAACAACCAAACCACCAAAGAACACTCCTCCAAAGAAGCCGTACCATGCCGTGGGAATGAAAAAGATGCTTAAGGCCATGGTGATTATTGCGATAACTGCTGAAATGCCTGCAAGAAGTAAAATACTAAGTCGCTGGGAGAGGATCTTTAATTTGACAACCCGTTTACGCACGACGTCGCTATACAATAAGATAAATCCAATTATGATGCTTGCTGTAACTACTTGGACTCCTAAGCCACTGTTAGAATTAATAGACAACAAAATGAGGCTAATGATTACTGATAATGAACCACCGACGATAAAAATAAAAAGTATCCACCATCGTCTCGATTGTCCCTCAAAAGTTCCCCGAATCGGTGCTAATTGAAGAAAGATTCCCTTGATCGTTTTTGTTTGTGTCAAAATTAATTACAACTCACAGTCTAATTCTCGGATCAAAGTAGGCATACAGGATATCCACCGCCAGCGTTACGAGAGCTACCATTATGGCAAAGAAAACAACAGTGCCTTGGATGGCAGTATAATCGCGATGGTAGATTCGGTCGACAAGGTAGGTTCCCAGTCCAGGCCAGCTGAACGTCGTTTCTGTTAACACAGCACCAGCCAGGAGTATGGCAACTTGAATTCCAATCATGGTTAGGATAGGCAGAAAGGCATTCTTCAAAGAGTAACGATATGTAACACTGAAGTCAGAAAGCCCACGAGCCCTAGCTGACATTACATAATCACTTTGTTGTGTCTCGAGCATATTTGTACGTGTTAATCGAATGAAAATTCCGAGGAGAATTATTCCAAGGGTGACGGAGGGGAGAAGGAGATAACGTATAGAAATGCCGAAAGCCCATATGTTGCCTGTAAGAAGGCTATCAAGAGTGTACAGACCTGTAATAGTTGGTGGAGGCTCATAGTGGGGATCAAATCGAAGTCCACTTGGAAGGATTCCTAACCATACTGAGAAAATTATTTGGAATATCATACCCAAGAAGAATACTGGAATTGCATAGGTGACAATGGCTAATAGGCGAAGTGAATGGTCTGTAGCAGTATCAAATTTCCTGGCTGAAATAACACCTAAAATCACTCCAAATACGATTGCAAATAAGCCCGAATAGATAGTCAGTTCTAGTGTGGCTGGAAATCTAGCCTGAAGATGTTGTATGATGGGACTATAATCTTGCATCGAAATACCAAAGTCTCCCCGAAAGAGCCCGGTTATGTAATTGATGTATTGCTGCCAAATAGGTAAATCTAAACCTAATCTTCGACGAAATTCAGCGAGTACTTCGGGTGTTACATGTCGCTCAAAATGTAGAAGCGCTGGATCGCCTGGCATAACACGAATGATGACGAAAACTAGCGTAAGTAGTAAGAATACCATGGGTATTGTGAGTAGAATTCTGCTGGTAACATAGGATTTTAGCGACATACTTTGAGCACCATCTTCCTTGAAAAATAAAAATTTAGTGCTACCAGCACGAATCTTCATTAGGACATCCTTTTGGAGTTCCTGCTGTTATCGAGACTGATAGCACGTACTTGAGAGTTCATTTATGGTCCAGTTGTTGCGGGTGGTCCTATGTACAGTAGCCAGTGTCGCCACAATACGGAGATATCTAAGATAACTCCGTGAATGGTGAGTTTGGTGATAGCAATGGTTCCGCTCTGCCAAAGTGGAATGACGGAACACTCTTGGGCTTGCAAGTCTTGCAGGTCATGATAGGCTGTCTCTCGACCAGATGAGGTGGTGGCGCTACGACCATCAACCCAGAGGTTGTATTGTGCAACTCCACCTGCTGGATAGGTTTGGTTGTATCCTAGATTGAGCCAGGATGCAAATGGGAGAAATAGGTAGTTGTCAGGGTCAATGTAGTCAGGGTACCAGCCGTAAATGAATACTGGCATTGTACCCGCGTTTCTTTGGGTACGATATGTAGCCCATTCTAGTCCATGGAGGTTCACAGTAATGACGCCACTAGCTTCAAGATCACTCTTGTACACAGCGGCTTGCTCTGCGCTCTGTGGATAGTGTCCAGAGTTCTCATAGTATAATTCGACTACAAGTGGGTGGGTTGTGTTATAGCCGTAGGGGTCTAGAAGAGCCACTGTGGCGGTGTAGTTAGCATCGCCCCAATACTCGAAGGATGGTTTATGGTAGGCCATCCCTGCGGGAACCATACTGTACAGCGGATCGAAATCACCAAGGAAGACGGTCTCGCAGACATGAGATCGGTTTAAGGCTGCAACAATTCCTTGTCGAATTGGGGTCTCATTGTATGGATAGATGTTTTGTTGGAAACACAGGTATTGGATTTGTGCACCGATACCTTCCCACACTCGAACATCGGGATTCGTTCTGAAAGTATTGATTTGTTGAGCTGTGAGTTGTCGGTAGGCGATGTCGATTTCACCCGAGGTCATTGCTAATGCTAGCGCTGAGTCGGATGCATAGAATCTGATGATGATGGTTGGAGTTTTCGGTATGCCACTAGCTGCATCCCAATAGTAGGGATTCGCAACTAAGCGCATTTCTTCATCTGACCCACCAACACGTGTCCATGATTCGAGTAGGAATGGACCAAGGGCACCGGGATGACTATTTTCTGCATCACCTTCAAGGTAGGGCACCAGTTCATCCATGGGAGCTTTTGCGGGATCAATCATGAATGAGGCTGTGCATGCCATGAGTTGCAGGAATGGTGCAAACGGAATGTGGAGATAGAATCGGACATTGTATTCATCAATTATTGTTACGTTATCGATGATGTCGGCGTATCCCATGTTGAGTTGCGGTCCGTCGGGTTCAGCAAGGCCAACGCCTGTAAGGTTGCAGTTCCTATCGAACGTGTATTTCACTACTGAAGCATTGAAAGGTCTTGTTCCGTCGAAAGTAACTCCTTGACGGAGAACGAAGTCCCATATGGTTCCACCAGCACTTGACGACCAAGATTCCGCGAGTCCCGGTATGATATCGTCGGGCCCTGCTTCAGAACCGGGATCAATGCCTACTAGTCCTTCACTAAGTGAGTTAATGGTATTCCATCCGAAGTAGTCATAGGATTGAGCAATGTCAAGACTAGATTCCACTGAGTCAGTTGTACCCATGATAATAACATTGGGTGCGGGAGGAGGAAGAAAGAGCATGTAGATGCCAACAGAACCAATGACAATAGCTACTATGATTATGATTGCAACGATTTGGTATCTTTTCATTTTTTTCCCTCGACGGTGCATTTTCTAAAATGCAGTCGTGTAGGGTGATTTGCCCTTCGAGATATATAAGCCATTCCTTAGAGGAATTAAACAAACAGAAGACTAACTTAATAATTTTTTAACTGTTTGTATCATTAATGAGAAGATAAAAAAAGATTCTTTCTAAAATCTTATGAAACTATCCATTAATCTAAGGATACTCCAATTCAAGTGTTCACGATTAACTCCAACCAATAAGCGATAACAGAAAAAGAAAGTGGTGGTCGCATACCCTCGGAGAATATCGCTCCAGAGCCAGCGTATTAGTTCCTTTCGAAAGCAACACACTTAGGCGGTACGTGGCGGCCCGCTCAACACCTCGCCGTGGCTCGATGCGTACACGGCCGCTCGTTCAAACCGGTCTTTTACCGGAGCCTTCGTCCACGGTTCACCGTTCTAGTCGCCTAGCCCAGTGTGGACTTAAGTCCAATAACCATGGAGTGGGTGATTCGTCTCGGGACCCGCTTCGCGCTTAGATGCTTTCAGCGCTTATCGGGCACAGCGTAGCTGCCCGGCGATGCCCCATCGGACAACCGGTACACCATTGGCTGCGATCCGCCGTTCCTCTCGTACCGAGCGGACCTGACCCTCAATCACCCAACGCACCCAAAAGAGAGAATCCAACCTGTCTCACGACGGTCTAAACCCAGCTCACGTTCCCTTTTAACAGGCGTACAGCCTTACCCTTGGGAGCTAATGCACCCCCAGGATAGGAAGAGCCGACATCGAGGAAGCAAGCCGCGGGGTCGATATGGACTCTTGCCCGCGACGACTCTGTTTAGGGTCCCAGGTCGGTGTTACTAGGTGAGATTTGTAATCGTAATGTGGTGCTCGAGGGTGCGGCTACCCCAGAGTCCGCATCCTATGAGCACGAGGTGTAATGTGTTATGGATAAAGGGTCTCACCGTTCTCGTCCGGCCTGAGAATACCCCTGGGGTAATTTTTCTGACGTGACCAACCCTCATCGGTAGGGTTTGATCGTTCGCTAGGCCCTGCTTTCGCA
>JBHLQC010000065.1:0-8194 GCA_048885185.1 Candidatus Odinarchaeota archaeon
TCCATGTCCTTCACTTAATTCAGGAACATCCAACGGCGACACTGAAACAACTACAGGAAAAATCATCGTTATCCCTGGGAAGCCTTAGTAACTACCTGAATAGTTTCCGCGAGAAGCTACTCCTCTCAAGATTCTACAGGATTGATTATCCTCGAATACGCCTTAATCATGTGGCTGTGCTAGCTTATCCTGCCCCTGGTAACAGGGTATCTCGCTATCTTGAACAGTGTCCATACCTAAGAAAAATTCACCAATTTGGAGGTGCAGGCGCACCAATTTTACTAAGCTATACATTACCTCGACAACGCCTTCGTCGATTACACGAATGGCTGCAGGAACTTGTCGGGTTAGGTCACCTCCTTCGGTATCGCGTCTATCCATTAAGTGGTGTCTTCAATGGGTACAATCTTCGGAGTTACTTGGCTTACAACTCTGAGGTTCCGGTTGCTGAACGGTTTCGATGGGTAGCATGGATACGTTATCTTCGTGACGTGCTTATCCGGGAGGGATATGGTGAAGTCTTGACTCAGCCTTATGTCTACCATTACAGTGAATCCAACATAGAACCCGCAAAATTAGATTCCGTCGATTATCAGCTTCTAAGTCAAATGAACCCCGAGAGTACTGCTGAAAATCTTGCCCATTTAATAGGACACTCCATACATGTAGTTCGACGACGACAAAAAGAACTATTCAATCAACACGTCATTTTTGAACGCCCCGATCTTGCCATGTTTCATCTTGGATTAAATGAAACAATCTTCATCATCCTCGAAGGCAGTGAAGAAACCGTCCGCAATTTTCTAGCTGGATGTCGGGAAGCCCCAATGTTTGGCGGATCCATTTTCCAACACCCCACACCGGGATGCATTGTAGCATTTGGCCTCCCAACGGGACTAGCTCTCAAAGTAGGACGAGAACTCGGTCGCCTCTTCCTCGAGCAAGATGAATTCGATGCGGCAGTCTTCTATGGTAGTGGTTCCAAAGATTTCATGGTCACATCTGTTCTAAGACGCTGCCAATTTAATTTCGAACTTGGCCACTGGACATGGCATCGAGAATATTTCCCCACGGCTTTCGACCATGTGGATCCCCAACATCACATACTAGGTGTGGCACCAGACACACACCCTTCAAGCTCAAAATTAACTAGGAGTTAAAAAAATGAAAGACCAAATTAGATCCGAAAAACCCATTTCCAAACTGGGAACAGAAAAATTACCGCTCCCACGAAAACGTCGCGGTCCAGGCAGAGGAATAGGACAAAAGCGGATAGCTCAAGAAAAACTGGAGACTCTTGACACGATTTTTGATAATCTGCAGGAAATGTATAATTTCCTCAAACAACAAGGTCACATGATCATAAACGAAAGTGGCTCAATGCTAGCATCCCAATCCCATCAGAACCTCGATCAACTCTTGAAACTGTTAGAAGACTTTCTCTGGGTAATTAATTGTGCAATAGCCAAAAGCGGTGGGCAAGCCAAACTACCCTAAATTAACCTCTGTTGGCGACCTGAGCTAGGCTGAACCACACGCATCTTTTCTAACTGTTCTTCAAATCCAAGAAGAAATCCATTGAGATTTGAAGCAGGGACAATGGGAATTCGATCATTGAATTGGATATCCTCATGCATCATTGTCACAAGCATTGGAACAAATAATGGTGCTTGCCAATCCAAACACTCAAGGTCAGCTTGAAACCGGGCAAAATGGTTTGCCAAGGTTTTTGTCCGAAGCAGTTGTTCCTCAGTTGCTGTACGGAGAACTGAAGCTTTTCCTAACCGTACACCGTATTGTTTACAATCAACACAAAAGAGAATAGGCTTCCGTCGGGCGATAATGTCAATTTCGAATCGACGATTGGTTGAAAATCGGAAACGATGGTGCACCTGAAAATCATAATAGGTAAAAACATGAGCAACGAATTCTTCAAACTCTTGCCAAGTCAACGACTGTAATATTTGGCGCTCAGGCTCTCCGAGTTGTAATGCCCTGATGGCTACTTGAACCTTAGCGTAACCTGGAAATAACCATTGGTTCTCAGCTTCACGTTGCAGGATATTGCCTTCTTCTAATGAAATTAGAAAGGAAGATTCTTGGACAAGCTCAGCCACTTGATCTTGGTGAATTGAGGAGACACCTTGCGAAACCGCTAAAAGATTCCGCAGTTGTGTCCCATCCTGGAATGATGCTAGAACTCGCTCTCCATCATGTAGCCAGTCCAGCTGAACTCACCTCAAAATCACTCTCACTAGTGAAGAAACTAGACGTCTAGTGCACGCAAGGCTACTTTGATTTCTCTTAGCGCATTGTTGATACCACGAAGGAAAAACCGTGTATTCCGTGGCACTAACGCAGCTAATATCACGTACTTTCCATCTTGTAGTTGGGTGGATTTACAAACGAGAATTCCATTTTCACACCGGATTGTGATGTCGCGGATAGCACCGAGGGTTAGTTCCTCCCTGGCGCGATCTGCTGCATTATGAACAAAACTGCCCATTGCAGCTGCAACCTTTTCATCAACACCTCGGCGAACAGCCGATGCGATGACAAATCCTTCATCCGTAGCAATGATACTTGCTTTAACTCGTCCTGAATTATTCAAATCCTCTAAGATCTTTGTTAGCGCATCAACAGTTGAGGACATTTACCAATTCCTCCAATAACCAGTTTCCACCGCTGCACTTCACATCATATTTAGTACAACGGTTTATAAATTCCGCTTGCGTTCATTTTTTTCTCACTATAGAGAACAGTTCCCTCGACACGTAACTATTTAGAGAACCTCCTCCTTCAGAACTCACTACTCTAGGTGGAATTCACGATGAGCTTAGAACTCCGCAATACCTGGATTATTATCACAACGATCATTATCATGATCATTTCTCTGGTGTTATTCTTTGCTCGAAACCGGATAACATGGGTTTATCGCTACAACGACAGCTTTCTCGGTATCTTTGGCATTGAAACGAATCATGTTCCCTGGGTTCGATATCTTGTGAGTTGGATACTAGGAACCTGTATCGCCACTGTGCTTCTCACACTTGTGATCAACTTTGGTTTCACCGTGTATTTACTATCAGGTATTTCAGGCATCACCCTTGATCCTACTGTTATCCCATTAGCTATTGGAGCAATCATTATCACAATTATCCTGCTCATCGCCGCCATTCCGCCGATTCTAGCTATGCCCTTAGCCTGTCCTACGGCCCTTGGGGTTTTCATTTTCCTCTCTCAGTTCGGCTATGAATACGTCCCTGGTTTACCCTCAACCCTAGTCTATAATCTCAGTTATCTCAGCACATTATTCTACCTTGGGACGGTCGCTATCGGATTCGTCGCCATTTTCCTATCCTTATACCTTCTCCTCCGCACCTACCTCCTTACACCAATAATGCAACGACGACGAAGAAGCCCATCTAATGAAGAAACAGCCAATACTGAATGACACTCTGGGTTAAAATTCAAAGTCTACTAGGGTAGCCGAGAAAACAAAAAGAGGGGGCTAGGACAATCCCAGAGAAACACACTCGCCGTTGAGATTGCCCACAGCCATGTGGTACTTCTATGTGTTTCTAGAAGTCATGAGGCATGAGCGTCTTACGCTTGTTTGCCTTTGCTCTATGGGTTGCCTTCGTAACGAATTTTTCGACCATGTCATCGATTGCTTGATAAGCTGCAGCAGAGACTTGGAAACCCATGGAGTGAGCTTTCTTGGCTATTGCTTTCTTGACAATTTTATCTACGGCCAATTTTAATTCCTCCAACGGAACTACACGGCTTCTCCTCCCATCCAAATGTGAGAAGAAATACCGCTGAAGTGGGGTCTGGCGGCTTCCCGTATTAAAAGGTTTGGGTCGCCCCTGTTTTTCCTTCTAAATATATAAATCGCCTCAATTATTTATAAAACGGCATTTTCTCAGAGTTTGAACTGAATTCCCTGTTGTTCAAGCGCTTTTTCTAAAACTTGCTGTCGATATTCAAAATTCCGGATGGCCTCTCCAAGCATAGGGAGCAGTTCTAGATCTTCACCTTTGAAACTCTGGTGGAGATTTTCGAATGCAAGTGTCAGATCAGCACCTACAGCTTGAGCTCCAACCGCAGCCATGAGCAGCGTCTTCCGTTCTTCAAAGGTGTCAGTGGTTTCACTCTTTGCGAGCATCCAATAGAACACTGGTTTAATGAGCTTAAACGCCCAAAGGATGCCAAAAAACTGCCACATCTGGGCCCTGGGATCCTTTGGCATCTCAAGAAGTTGACGGATGATACTAGTGACTTCCTTTCTTGCCTCAGTAAACTCTTCAGCTGCTTGGGCGAAATCACCCTTTTTGGCTAATTCACTTCCCGAATTCATCAGTTCAAAATATCGTTTGGGAAGATCATGTATAGTGGCAAAAGTGATGAGTTCATCCTCGAGTTTCTTCATGTCCTTATTCGAGTTTTTTTCGTTCACGGCGAATGTAACCTCCTTCGCTTGCGAGCTCTTTGAAAATCTTATAATCCTCATCTGATAACCGTAGGAGTGTAGCTGCCTCACCATCGGGGATTTCTGATGCTTGGGCAAGAAGTCGAGCTACATCTTCGATTCGCTCTCGGACTGTCAGGAAAGCAGTCTCAGAAATTGTACGAAGTTCGGCACCTTTTTCCCCCAACATTTTTTCAGCATGGGCAACGGTGTTGGCAATATTCAAGGGTTGTGGATCAAAGCCAACGGGTAACACAACGTGCTCTTCAACAAGGAGACAGACATAAGTGAGCCCCATTTTCGAAGAGTTAGCGAAGGTGGCTTCATAAGCACGATTGGGCAAGCTTAGAATGAAGGACATATTTGCAGGACGATCTCGTAAAACTTGTAACGCTGCTCCAGCATCCTCAAAGTACATTACAGGAATCCGACGCCGACGCATGGTTTGGAGCGCACGAATCACCGATTGATTGCGTGTCTTCCGACCTACTGCCAAAATCGGAGCTCCTCGCAAGAGGCCATAAAGAAGAATGTCAAGGCCTGGACCGAATCGTCGCCACAGGCGAATTATCGCAGGGCGAAGCTCCATCAATTCTGGAGGTTTTTCGAAGGTGGGAAGATAATCTTGCACTACTTCCCTGGCAATCGGAATGAAGGCTCGAAATGGTGCCACTTCTCCTGTCCATCGCCGTAATTCCTTCTGATATCGATCCAAGAACAACGCATTCAGCGTTTTCAACACAGCCATTATCGAAACATCATCATCTTCGCGATCAGCCAAGGCTACACTAAGCACCGGATCAGCCAAATCCCATACAAACTGGTAGTTACCTGTCTCGATGCTGGCGACATCTTCATCAAGGAGGTCTTGACCAAACATCCGTAAGGCTGAAAGAAAACCAGAAACCAGTTCAGGGCTTACTCGTTCTTCCTTATCAGTAAAAACAATTGACACTAGAACAAGTCCACTTTTATGAAAATGGTACAACCGATGAATCATCAGCAAGCCCGTCCTTTTGTTCGTAAGTTCGTATAAATGACTTTCCACTCGAAAATCAAATCCGACTAAAAATTGAAGAAGTGCTGAAGTACATTTCTTGAATGAATTGTCTAACTAGAGAGGGGCGAATCCGATTATTCTTGACCACGTCGCAACCATAGTTTGCGAATTAACAAGAAAACAATAATCACCAACGCGATAACAACCACTCCAATGATAATTAGAATCGGTACGGGGCTAGGAATCGGTTCTAATGGGATATTCGTTGCTAGGACTTCATAATAATAGGCCAATGTTTGCTGGGTAGGATCAACTGAAAGGATTCGAGTATCATTGGCTTGATAGTAAATTCCTACGTCATGATCAATTACAAAGGTAGTTTCTTGAAGTTCTTCAGGAGTTGAGGTGCTATTGAAAAGTTGATAACAAAGCTGGTCACTTCCCTGGAAAACGAGGGTTGTATAGTCTATTTGTTGCCAGCGACTGTTGCCTACAATCACGTCAGTCCCGGTTGTAAGAGTGGCTAAAGTGGCATCATCGAGAAAGAAACCGGATACTCCGTCTGTGATGGGGTAAGTAATTAACCCGTCTGCGACGCCCGTTGGGGCTGGAGCTGACACTGACCCATCTAAGGGTTCCATGGTTTGCCAAGACGAATTTGATACAGTAACAACGTTACTGAAGATACTCACAGAGAAATTGTAAAAGGCTTCAAGCACAGGACCCACTTGGGCGATGTTTAAAACGCTGATAGTCAAGTTCACGTATTGTTGCCAATGAAGAGTATAGTTTCCAATTGAGAGGTTTAGCCCAGTCCAGTAATAAATCTGGGTCGCGGTGAGATTCGGCTGAATACTAACAAATCCGTAGTCGTATTCTGTTAAATTCCCCACAGTCGGTATATAAGCTGAAACCCTTGGTGACATTGAGATGAAAGCAGTTTCACTCATACCGATAAGAAAAATGAAAATCAATCCGATGACAAATGGTTGGCGATAGGTTTTCACACGCAATCCTCAGTAATCGACTTAGAAAGGACTTTATTAAATCCCTTACGTTCACACGAACTATCTACTTCTTAAAATACCCTATTTTGATTCTCTTATTCCGGAGTCCCCTCTCTTTTTATTGAACCCCTACTTCACCATCATAGCTATTAACAAGAAGAGAAATGTCACATCGGCTGTGATGACTTGATAGATGAAGAAAAGCTTCGACGTTCAATCGAGGAACACATGGAAAATGCTGAAGAACACATTCGTCAGCACGATCGCGACCGAGCCCTATTAGAATTCGATATGGCTGCTGCAAAACTGGATGCGGCTGGGAAAACAAACCAATTAGAACAACTATGGGCGCATGCTGCTGCTGGCTTTACTGCTGCAGAAGCTCCTTATCAGGCGGCCACCAGCTACATCCACCTTGCAGAACTTGAAGTAAAAGCTGGTCGACAATCCGAGAGTCGCGATAGCTACTTGTCTGCAGCCAATTCGCTTTTTGCGGTTCGAGATAAAAACCCAGAATTATGGACAACTATGATTCAAGCTCTTGAGCATGCCATTGACCTCAGCCTAGCGTTGGAAGAAACAACACTGGCTATTGAGCTCCTATACAAGACTGCTATCATTCAATACCGCGAAACAGGATTCACCCTTGATGCCATATATTCACTCGAACGGGCTCAACAACTCCTAGAGCAAGTTCCCAACCACCCCCTCGCCCAAGATATCAATGAAAAACTCCAAGAACTCGTCGACTATCAAACCTAACCTCCACATTCTCTCAAAATAGTTCAGACAACCAATCCCCCGCGTAACTGGACGATCCGTCCCTGGCTCAAAACGGATGTGACTCAGTTACGCGAGGGCTTGGAGGCTCTGCTGCACGACCCATGCTCTCTCTTCCTCAGTGAGTGCGGGGTGAACTGGGAGGGACAACACTTCCTTAGCGGCTTGTTCGGACACCGGCATCAACCCCTCCTTGTACTGGAAGAGTCGCCGGTAAATGGGGGTTAAATGGAGAGGAACCTCATAGTAAATTGCAGCACCGATTTTTGCAGCGTGCAACGCTTTTTGGACGCTATCCCGGTTCCGTGGGGGAGGAATGCGAATTGTATACAGATACCAATTATGTGTCGCCCAAGATGCCTCGGTGGGAAGCACAATGTTTTTCACATCAGCTAGATGGCTTGTCAGATAGTCGGCATTCGTTTTTCGTTTCTCTAAAAAGACAGGAAGCCGTTTCATTTGTTCAACGCCAATCGCGGCTTGCAATTCGGGCAACCGATAATTGTGACCCAGCTGCACATACTCATAGGGACGAATTTCCCCATGCGTACGAATCTGCTGCAAGGTTTCGGCTAATTCATCATCATTAGTTGTGAGTAATCCCCCTTCACCAGTAGTTATGACCTTACTGGGATACAAACTGAAACAGCCCACATCTCCTATTGTCCCCACATTACGACCCTTATACTTCGAACCGTGAGCCTGGGCTGCATCCTCAATAATTTTCACATCATATTTCTGAGCTAGCTCAACCAATGGATCCATATCTGCAGGGTGACCATACAAATGAACAGGTAGAATGGCACGGGTTTTAGATGTGATTGCTTCCTCTACTCTAGCAGGGTCTAAGTTGAAATTGTCGGGGGAGATATCTGCGAAGACGACCTTGGCTCCATTTAGGAGCACCATATTCGTTGTGGCAATAAAACTGAAGGG
>JBHLQC010000066.1:0-8170 GCA_048885185.1 Candidatus Odinarchaeota archaeon
ATGCCAACAGCAACTTGCAGTAGGCCTCCGGCCCAGAATTGTTGGGCAATCATTTGGAATACTGAACTCGCTGGTCGAACACGAAACTGCTCTAATCCGAGTTCTGTAATATGCCAATGAATCTCCCATACACCCATCCAGAAGAATGCACCAAAGCCCCAAGCGGTTTCAGTGACACCCATGAGGAAGGTGAGTTCGGCGCGTCCCCAAGCCGCCCACCCAAATCCCGTGAGTACCGGCATCTGGTATGTGATGACGTTCCAGAAGAAGACATACATGGAAATGCCAACGATGGTCGTAGCAAAAGCCCCCCAGAGTTGGATTTTGTCCTCAGAGATGCGAAGCAAAGAAAGACGAATATAGCCGGGAAGGAGGCGGAGTTGACGAAGGAAATTACTACGTGCCATTTAGCTAGCCTCCAGTTGCAGATTGTTCGCTTTTTCTTGATCACCGAAGATATCTCGGATGATGTCTTCGAGATTGGGTTCTGTTACTTGGATATCATCAACTACGAGAAGCCCCATGATATCTTTGAGCAGATCTCCAACAGGAAGCTGGTCTTGATCGATTCGTAAATCTGCTTGACCATTTTGCGTGGCTAAGTCGAGAACGCCAGGCTGTTCTCTTAAGAAAGTTTGCCAACGAGTTTCGATGACTTTCTTGTAGATGATGCGAATTTTACGTTCGTTACTCCATCGGCGTTTGAGTTGACGTTTGGGTCCGTCGAATTTGATGTGACCCTCAGAAATGAGGATGATGCGGTCTGTGAGTTCTTCAACATCACGCATGCTATGACTACAAAGAAATACTGTGACGTTTTCTTCACGATTGACGCGACGAATGAAATCGCGGATCTTTTTCTTTGCTATGACATCGAGACCTACGGTGGGTTCGTCAAGGAAAATGACTTCAGGCTGATGCAACAAGGCAGCTACAATTTCACATCGCATTCTTTCTCCTAAGGAAAGACGGCGAGGAGCGGTGGGAAGATGTTTTTCGACATCCAGGAGTTCTGTGAATTCTTTCATCCGCTCATCGAAGATTGGTTTTGGTACATTGTACATTTTTTGATAAAGTTTCAAGCTCTCTCTGACTGGCACATGAGTCCAAAGGAGGCTCCGCTGACCAAACACAACTCCATAACGCATAGCACAATCAATCCGGTTGTGATATGGATCCTGATCAAATAGTCGAACTTGACCTGAAGTTGGATGGAGGATACCACTGAGTAATTTTACGGTGGTAGATTTACCAGCTCCGTTGGGCCCAAGCAGTGCAACACATTCACCAGGATAGATTTTGAAGCTAACACCATCTAGGGCACGAATTGTCTGCTTTTCCCGTTTGAGGAATCCGACGAATCGTCGGTGAGCACCTTTTCGGGGTTTGACCAGTGGTTTCGTGTAGATTCGCACGACGTTGTTGATTTCTGCGATTGGTTCGTGATTTAGGGGCATGGCTAGGCCTCCGTTGTTGTAGGTTAGGCTAGCCACCTTTACCTTAAATATATTTCTATAAGTTTTATAAATTAATTAATATAATGTGAACTGCCCCAATCGTCTGCAAATGCGACGAACCTTCCCTTCTTATCCATCATAATCTCCAACAAACAATGGATCCTGAAAAACTAATTCTGCTAAACGTAGTATCCACACTTTAGCAGCACAGGCCAGCTAATTATGAATAATCAGTTCCATAGCTTCACGCCTCAACCTCGGGATAAAACTCATCGATTAAAAATATTCCTATCACTTTCGTGACACCTTTTCTGAAGGCATATATTTCAATAAAAACAGGTTTAAACCGAGAGAACACAATAGCCCTTTCAATTGGAAGTGAGGCAATTCATGCCATTTATTAAAAATAGAGGTATGAGAATTCATTATAAGGTGGAAGGCAGCGGTCCTGCCTTAGTGATGATTCATGGTGGATTGTCCAGTCTGGAAGATTGGTATGATGTAGACTATGTTGCCCAACTGAAGGATAATTTTAAGCTCATCCTTGTTGATTTACGGGGACACGGGAGTAGCGAACAACCTGAAGAACCAGACTTGTTTTCTTTTGATCTAATGGTAGAGGATATTGTCAAAGTTCTTGACGAACTCGGTATCGAAAAGGTTCATGTGGCGGGATTCTCATTCGGGGGGTGGTTTGTCTACGGACTTGCTGAAGCGATTCCCGAAAAGCTACTTTCAATAATTATCTTGGACGGTGTACCTGGTCTTAATGATGAAGAGAACCTCAGATTTCTACTGAGCAACGATGAAGCATTCTCTGGTCTTGCAGGATTCTTTCCTCCACCAATACGCAAACGATTGTTGAAGGTTGACAAAGAGAAATATCTGCTAATGGTCGGTTCTATTGGGAAAGAAATTCCAAAAATACTTGAGAGAATCAACAAGCTAATACAACACATCAAAATCCCATGCCTTGTGATCACCAGTGAATATGAAGGCCCTTCAGAAGATTTCCAACTCTTGAAGAAGACAGCAGACTCAATTTCCGGTTCGATTCTAATAACAAAGAAGGGTTTTACTCACCAGGATATTCTCATTCGCAGTGATGTAATAATTCCGCATATCAAAGAGTTCCTGAATGATCTGATATGAAAACACAAAACCAGGAACATAAGGAAGATACCGGCAGAAGTTCATTCGATTCGTTGACAGACTCCGATGGTAAATGTTGCATGGAGAGTAAAACCTAGTCGCTCGTAGATGCGGATGGCAACGTTATTGTCGGATTCCACCAATAAAGTCACATACTGATAGTGCTTAAACAAATCATTGATCACACCACAGAGGACGCTAGTTCCGTATCCGCGTTGTTGGTGGCTTGGTAACGTGGCTAGATTTCCAATGACCGCAACGCCCGGACTTGCCTTATAGACACCAATCGTTCCACAAACCGAAACTAACACATTCTCATGACGGATGCCATGAAAAGGTCCAAGATCGAGTTGCCTTGGATTCCAAGCCCCAGCAGGCGTAGTTTGATAGAATTGATCAACTTCAACCAAATCGTCAGCGGACAATCGTTCAGTTGGTAAGAGTTCTGGAGGATTGTACTTTTCAGGCTCCACTTTCATAAGCAGAAATTTACCCTGCGTCAAGAACTTGTACTGTTTCTCAACAATGGGAACATGGTTCTCAGGGATAATTGCAAAAATTGAAGGATATGAAAGTTGGGCGACCAATTGCTGTACTGCGTTTTGAGTTCCTCGAGTGAAGAAGCTCCCCATACCTCGCCCTCCTTTATAGATAATTAGACAGCCGCTTATCACGCTCTCTTTTTTAGCGATAAACCATTCAGTAAGGTCCCATGCTAAGGTAAGATCATATAATGGTAACCCATTGAGGGGGATGTCTTGGCGAAGAAAATCTTCAATATCCTTGGTTGATTCGGTAAGTCGTTGGATGATTAGGGTCATCTCTATGGTTCCCTCACTCTAAGAATTAGCCAACTTTTTCCGGAATGTGTGACCAATTCATGCTGGCAGATTATTGGATTTGGTATTCCCCATCTTTAGTGAGAACGACGACCTTTACCTTAGAGTTGGATTCAACCTTATTCTTGAAGCCGGAAGTATCCTTATCCCATGTATGCATGGGGATAGCAACTTTAGGATTGATAGCGATTGCGGCATCAGCACCATCCTCGTTTTCCATGGTGTATGTGCCTCCCACGGGGAGTAGTGCAACATCGATGTCACCAAGCTCTTTCATTTCGGAAATGAAATCTGTGTCCCCTGCATGATAGATGGTTTTTCCCTCAACTGTGATGACATATCCCACACCAAAGTCTTTAGGATGAAATGGCTGACCAGGAGATCGAAACCGTGTTTCATTGTAGGCATGAACTGCGCGGATCTTCACATCATCGACAGTGGTTTCCTCGCCGGGTTTTAACGAGTGGATTTTACCACCAATTTTTTCCTGACAATCTGCAGGTGCAATGACCACTGTTTTGTCACCACGAACCTGATTGATTTTTCCCGGGTCACAGTGGTCGAAGTGTGAATGGGTAGCAAGAATGATGTCGGCTTCTTCTTTTGGATCAGTAGCTTTTTCGAGGTCAATGTAGATGTTTTTTGATTTGGTTTTAATTTGGAAGCTAGCGTGGGCTAGCCATTTGATTGTTACAGTCAATATTACCACGTAGGTGTTAGGAAGGTTGTTGAGCTATTAAAATGCTAAGTAGATACATCATTAGTAAGTGGTATGCCTTTTTATTCGGAGGCAGGTGACATTGTGTAAGAAAGATGCTCAGAATTCCTTGAGCCAAGCATCTTACAGGATGTTGATTTGATTGACAGAAGGCCCACCCAAATTGACTGTTCCCATAAATCAATCGTATTACTTACTCCACCCGTATAACGCCACACTTGTAAGTACCAAAACGCGCGATGGACAAAACAATGTCATGACCATTGCTTGGATTATCCCTACCAGTGTCGATCCACCTCTGATAACTATGAGTGTTCGAAAAAGCCGTTTCTCCTACAAAGCCATCCAAGAAACTGGAGAATTTGTGGTTAACATTCCAACCTTTGACATGGCAGAAAAGGTATTACGTGCAGGTCGTACAAGCGGAAAGAACATTGACAAATTCGCGGAACTCCCATTCACCGCCAGGAAGGCAAAGATGGTGAATGCACCGCTAATTGAAGAGTGCGTTGCACATCTTGAATGTAAATTATGGAAAACCTTCGAAGCGGGAGACCACGACCTTATAGTCGGCGAAATCGTCGCAGCGACTGTAATCGAAGGTTACTTCACAAAAACCTGGGACATAACCAAATTCCGCCCCGTGCAACATACCGGCAGAGAGTTCTTCACAACCTGCAGCCTTGAAGCCGTAGAAATCAAATTCTAGTTACTCTTTCCAATAAGAAAGAGCTTTGAGATCTAGAACAAAGATTGAACAAGAAGGTCGAGTTGTGCAAACCATGTCAGAGAAGAAAGAACCACAACCCATCAGTCGAAGAACCCGTGCCTACGTAAGCTTAATCTTCCTGTTTCTCATTCTTCCGACATTCATAATCTGGCTGATATTTATCAACCCCTACTTTCCATCTGATCAGGCTATCAATGTTCTAATCCTATTCACTTTGGTCTGGTTAGGGCTAGCCGGAATTCCTTGGTTACCAGTCTTGTTTCCCAGAGAATAGGCAATGGCTTTTATCACTCATTGATGACTAGTATGGTTACTAGCCCATTTGGGATAATCATGCGAAGAATTTCATTAGCAGACGCACGACGACTCGTCATCTCCTCTCAACACCTCGCACACCCACGAGTCTCTGCAAACAAAGACGGAATACTGCAAATCATCCGAGATCTTGGTTGTGTTCAAATCGACCCGATAAACATTGTCGCACCAAGCCATCATATCGTGCTCTGGAGTCGATTAGGACAATATGACTTAACAGATTTCAATCAGCTAATATGGGAAGAACACCAACTGTTTGAGGACTGGGGGCACTGCACTTCCATTGTTCCCACCACGGATTATCCCATCTTCAAAACCCTCAAACGCGAATGGAAACCCCCACCAAAATTCCAGCAATGGCTCACCAACAATCAGAAACTCCGCCGCTATATCCTATCAGAAATACGCCGGTATGGTCCCCTCCACACAGCACATTTCAAAGACAAGGCAGATGTCGACTGGACTTCAACAGGATGGACAGCCGGACGAAATATCACCCAAATGCTCACGTATCTCTGGGTAACCGGGAAAATCATGGTGGCCAAACGTGAAGGCAACACTAAATTCTGGGATCTGACACAACGAGTACTCCCAAAATGGACACCAACCGAACGATTAACCAGTCAACAAGTACGACTGCGCATCACTGAACGGGCCCTCCAAGCCCTGGGCTTAGCCCAACCAAATCATATCCGGTACTACTACATTCGGGGAATCCCAGAAAACATCACTCCGATTTTATCAAAGCTTGCATCTCAGAGAAAGATCGAAAAGATTCAAATTATGAATTTAAATAACCAACAACCCCTTCGCGGAACCTGGTACATTCATAATACCAACCTCCCATTGCTAGAACGGATTGAGAGCGGGGATTGGACGGGAAGAACAACGCTCCTCTCCCCCTTTGATAATCTCATCTACGAGCGAAACCGCATCGAACAACTATTCAATTTTAAATATCGACTAGAAATTTATGTCCCAAAGAAAGACCGCCAATTCGGACCCTATGCCCTCCCCATCCTTTTCAGTGACCAATTTGTTGGACGCATCGACGCCAAGTTGAATCGAGAAACCAATCACCTTGAAATCCGAGCCATTCATAAAGAACCTGACGCAAAGCTCACCAAAGAAGTTGTTGATGCGATTCAAGGAATCTTGAAAGAGTTTGCCACATTTCTAAAAGCTGAACACATTCAACATTTTATAAAAACTCCAAAGTAAAGGAAATTAAATCTCAATCACAAGTGAATAATAATCCAGATTCTAGTCCTTAATTTTCGCGAGTTCTTTTCCGATATCTTTGAGCATAGCTTTCATTTGATCACGGAATTTGATGAGGAGATCCTTTCGGTCTTTCGGCGGTAAACGTTCAAGGATTAATAGTGGAAAACGTCCGATTTTACGCCCTTCAAAAGAGGACATCATCCGTGATATCATTTGGGCTAGGTGCGTCACTTCCTCCTCAAGTTTCGCATTCCCTTCGTTGGTGATTGAGTAGACAGTTCGTTCAACCTCACCTTTGTAGTCTTTTTGACTTGTGATGAATCCCTGCTCTTCAAGTTGGCTCAAGGTGTTGTAAAGGAGCGAATGGGAAGGTGACCAATGCCCCTGTGTATCTTCTTCGATGTGTTTCATGATTTCATATCCGTGTAAGGGTTTGTCGCTCAGTATCCGTAGGATTGAAATACACAGGAGTGTACCCTTCGGGCGTTGAAAGAAGGGAGGAAACGCCATACTAGGTGATTATTTCCGAAAGCTTATATATGTTTGTTAATTTCATGTCTTTTAGAAACACAAAATTCCTGAGAAAGTTCCCTACATCCTTTGGTGAAAGTCATGACCGAACAAAAACCCGTACAAACCGTGGACCCATTAAAAGCACTATTTGATTATCAATCACAAACTTCGGATTACATCATTGAAACAACCAATCTTTGTAAGACCTATGAAATGGGACCAGTAAAGGTTCACGCGGTTCAGAACGTAAACCTTCAGGTTCGTCGCGGCGAGTTCCTCGTAATTTTGGGAGTTTCAGGGAGTGGCAAATCAACCCTGCTTCACCTTCTAGGAGCCTTAGATCAACCCACTAAAGGCAAAGTGTATGTTGAGGGACTTGACTTGTCCACCCTCGACCATAACAAGCTGGCGGATGTCCGCTTACGACGAGTGGGATTCGTCTTTCAGTTCTTTAATTTAATGCCTCAACTTACAGCCCAAGGCAACGTGGAGCTCCCCTTAAAATTTGCAGAAGTGCCTACAGCAAGTGCGAGGGGCCGAGCTCGAGAATTACTCAGACGTGTGGGGCTAGGGGAACGTCGAGAGCACATTCCCTCTGAACTGAGTGGGGGAGAACAACAACGTGTTGCCATTGCACGGGCCTTGGCAAATAATCCCCGGATTATTCTTGCGGATGAGCCTACCGGTAACTTGGATACCAAGACCGGGGCTGAAATTATTCATTTGCTCCGTGAGCTGAATCAAACTCAGGGGCTTACCTTTGTCGTAGTTGGCCACGATCAACGATTAACCACGGTAGCAGACCGCGTCATCGAGATGCAAGACGGTGCATTTTTGAGTGAACGCAAAGGCGGAGGCGGGGTGACCGTTCAATGAAATTTAGAAACATCCTCGGATTATCCTGGGCCAACATGCGTCGTCGAAAAACCCGAACCGCCCTAACAACCTTAGGCATCGTGGTTGGCATCATGGCTGTCGTATCCATTGCAGCACTGAGCGGCGGGTTTGAAGCTCAGATTACTGATCAGCTCATGCAAGGCCTTGACATGGATATTCTAACTGTCATGCCTGGTGGCGGAATTCTAGGAGGAGGCGGATTGACATCCTTAAATTTGAATGACACTACTCTTATTCAAAACGTCACTGGCGTTGAAGCGACCCTACCTTATTCTCAAACCGGAACTAGTGTTTACAACGAAACCGGAGGAACCCTTGATACTCG
>JBHLQC010000067.1:0-8166 GCA_048885185.1 Candidatus Odinarchaeota archaeon
CTACTGCAGCTGTACTCATACCCCTAGGTGAGGCTTCCGACGGTGAGATCGAGGTCGAGTATCTCGAAAACTTCACAATTACAGTAGTGATGTATGATACTATCCATGATACAAATGTTTCATGGGCTTCAATTGAATCATTTTGGAACGGGTATCCAAACGTTGATTTTAATCTGACAGAATATGTTAGCGGATACTCATTCTATACTTTCGAGTTTCCAGCAAATCTCTCGATAGGCACTTGGGAATTGACACTCAGATGGCTTGAGACGCCCTCAGCATTTGGTTTCACATGCCCTCCAATTGTGATAGATGTCGAGATCACTGAACGACAAACGGTTCCGATAACACTGGTTGAAGCTGTAGCCGTGTATGGCACCTGGAATGGAACACATATTGTTGAATCATGGAGTACAACAGTCCCGCTTGATGCCTTGGAGGTGCCCTATGGTGACTTCCTGTACCTGTATTTCAACTGGACAGCCGCTGATGGCTCGATAGTTGAGTTGGGTGGCGGGCTAGCCACGGTGGGAACCCTCAGCGTCGACATCATATATGACACTGAAAGGATGATAAATGGTCGAACTGGTTATTATCTCCTCATTTTGAATTCAACGAGGTTCGGCTTTGGACCTAAAGGAATAGCTGTCGGAGTAACAAAACCAAACTTTGAAGGTCAAGACTCGTCTACAGGATTTACTGTTATCTATACCCCGATGTCGTTAACCATGTACGAAATTGCTGGTTACTCACGGCTTGAAGGGAATGCTATCGAACTCTGGGTTGATTTTTCATTGGAATGTATAATCTATCTAGAAGACACATGGCACGGTTGGGGCGTCACGGATGCAAACATTACAGTTCCCATTGAAGGTTTCACATCTGTTGAAATTACTCCAGTGACCGAGTTGGGTGATGGTTACTATCGAATTGTTGTAATTCGACAGGGTTCTGAGACATTCTTGGACTTTGAAATCAATGCTATGAAGACAAATTATCTACTGGCGGATTCACTTCATTACTCAATGCAAATTAGTTTTAGTCCAATGTTTCGTGCAACAACTAATGCTGCGATCTTTGGTGCAATAATTCTCATTATTGCCCTTGTCGCATGGATTTTGTGGGCCCGTGTATTCTCGATTCCATGGGAAGTTCGACGGATGCGGAAGCTTGCCAAAACAGTCGAGAAAGACGAAGGTTTCACGTTGAGCAAGAAGGACTACAAGAAATTCCATCAAAAAGGTATAATCCTCGAAGGCAAGATCGATGATGCCATGTCGACGATTGGTGTGCCCGCAACACCTGCTATGATTCCAGCAATGGAAGAAGTCGAAGAGGTTACCGCGACCGAGGAAGACATTATTGGTGAGCTGGATAAGATTCCAGGACTCGGTGCAGAAGAGAAGGCCGTGTTGGCAGAAGAGATGCGCAAGATTCCTCGAAAGGATCGAATCTGGTTCCTTGATGACCTGAAGCGGCAGATGGGAATGCGCCGGATGGACTTCTTAACTCAGCGAGAACGACCGGACAAACCGACACCTCCACCAGAACCAGTTCCTGAACCAGAGATTGAACCTGAACCAAAGCCTAAGCCTAAACGGAAGCTTAAGCCGAAGCCTAAGGCTCCAGAAAAGGCTAAGCCGACGGAAGAACCATCAGTACCATTGGAAGAGGTAAAACCAGAGGAACCACCGGAACCAGATAGGGCTTTAACAGAGGATCGGACAGCTCCGACTGTCTTACCTTCTGATATGAAACCGATAAAGGTGCCTACTGAAGTGGAGATTGAGATTCGACGGGAGCTAGATAAGATTCCAGGTTTGGATGAGGATGAGAAGCAGGCCCTCGTTGATCATCTGAAGTACTTGTCGAAAGAGGAGCGGCAGGCGACCTACTTCTCGTTGAAACAGTCTGCAAACGATGGCTAGCCCTCATGAATCTTGTTGGCGTTTAGCGTATCGGGTCATAACGCCTAGGGTACGGGCTGCACGTTCGGGCATCGGGTACACAGGGATGCCGGCATCTTGGAGTGCCCGGATTCCTGAGTCGCTTCGGTCTTGTGTTGACGACATGAGCACCGGCTTTCGATACTGTTGCAGGACGTTGATGAGCCGATTGGCTGCGCCACCGAATTCATCTTGCATGGCCTTGACGACGTCTTGGGGGATGTCAGGGCTTTGCCTGAATTGTTCCATGAGGTCTGGACCGAAGAATCCATGAATAAGTAGCGCATCAATATCGGTCTGAGCAAGGAGCACGTCAGCACATTGAGCAAATAATCGCATATTGACAGTAAACGTACTGTCGACAGGATTAACCGTGATGCCCGTTAGGGGGAGGAATGCACGGAGCTGTTCTTGAACCTTGGAAGAGAGTTTGGGGATTTTCAAACCTTCCTCTGCACAGACATCGGTGAAGGAAACACCAGGGCCACCGGAATTGGTAAGGATGGCAACTCGTGGACCCTTGGGAAGCGGTTGATGTGCCAAAGCCATGGACCAATCGAAGAGGTCTTCTAGACTTGTTCCAAGGATGACGCCAGCTTGTCGCATGGCACCTTGAAAAACACTGTTGTCACCTGCCATGGCTCCGGTGTGGGAGGCGGCGGCACGTTGTCCAGCACTGGTACGTCCAACTTTCATCAACAGAATCGGTTTCTTGGGTGTGATTTGTTGGGCTGCTTGGAGAAATTGGGGTCCATCACGGAATCCCTCGATATACAAGATGATAACGCGAGTTTCGGGATCTGTGCTGAGGAGTTTAATGTAGTCGGTGCAAGTGAGAATGGCTTCGTTGCCTGTGCTGATGGTGGTGCTGACACCGAGTCCCCAGCGTTGGAGGGCGATGAAGTTCTGTGCCATGAAGGCACCGCTTTGGGAAACGAAGGCAACGGGTCCGGCAGGAGGCGCATAGGGCATGGTGGTGAGGTTAAGGCGGAGGGAGGGGCGACTTATGCCGACGCAGTTGGGTCCGACCATATTGAAGTGGTGTTTTTGGGCGAGGGCTTTGACTTCGTCTTCAGCGGCTTTACCGTCAGGTCCCATTTCCCGGTAGCCACCCGTGACAAGGATGATGTTACGAATATCTGCTTGAGCACATTGGTCAAGGATTTCGAGTACTGCAGGTTTCGGTACAATAATTGCAGCAAGGTCAGGGGTAGGGCAGTCAAGAACACTTGGGTAGGCTTTGTAACCATGGACTTTCTTTACCTTGGGATTGATGGGATAGACCTCTCCTTGGTAACCTCCGGTTTGAACGTTGAAGGTGATGAGGGAGCCCATTTTGGTGATGTTAGTGGAGGCGCCGACGATGGCGATGGACCGTGGGTTGAGTAGGCGTTCCATGGCAAAGTCTCCAAGGGTATCTGTGATGGGGTGGATTGGTCGGATAAGCCTTCTGCCTGTAGATGAAAAACAATTATAGAACCTTATCCGAGTAGCTGCTACAAATTCTCATGTTTCATGGAGGGAATTCTATGACCTCAGAAAAGGTAGAAATCGTCAAAGGCGTGTATTGGGTTGGTGCCATTGACTGGACGTTGCGTGACTTCCACGGACTCTGGACCCCTCGTGGTGGCACCTACAATGCCTACCTGATTATTGATGACAAAATTACGTTAATTGATACGGTGGCTCCAAACTTCTCTAAGGAGCTTATCGATCGGATTAGTACGATTATTGATCCGGCAAAAATTGATTATTTGATTTGTCAGCATGTAGAACCTGATCATTCAACATCATATGCAGATATGCTGAAGGTGGCTCCGAAGGCAAAAATTATCACCTCGAAGCGGGGTGCGGAGTTTCTAAAGAAGAGTTATCCGGGTGTTGAGTTTCCCATTGAGATTGTAGAAGATGGGGGTACTCTGAGTCTTGGCAAGCGGTCCTTGACCTTTGTGCAGATTCCTATGGTGCATTGGCCCGAAACCATGATTAGCTACATGCCGGAGGAACAACTCGTGTTCAGTAATGACGCGTTCGGTATGCAGATTGCATCCCCATATCGGTATGCAGATCAAATTGATGACTGGTATGAACCTCTTCGAGCCTACTACAGCTACATTGTCCGCTGGCATGCAGCGTCTGTACTCAAAGCCTTCAAGAAAATTGAAGGGGTCCCCTTGAAGATTATTTGTCCCTCTCATGGTCCGATTTGGCGAAAAAACCTCGAACAGATCATAGAGATTTACCAACGTTGGTCGAGTAGCCCTGAAAAGGAACAGGCGGTTGTGGTGTACTCGACGATTTGGAAGAGTACAAAACAGATGGCCTATGCAATCCGCGAAGGTATTGCCAGCATAGGTGTGCCGGCGGATATTTACAATCTTGAAGAAGAATATCTGAGTCGGGTTCAGGGTGCGGCGATGGAGGCAAAAGCCGTGGTCGTGGGGGCGATGACCTATAACATCGATCCCTACTATCCGACAGCAGCGTTTATGCCGTATCTGAAGCATCTTCGACCTACTAACAAGATTGGAGCAGCTTTCGGGTCTTATGGGTGGGGTGGTGGTGCCACCAAGGTTCTGACACAGCAATTGAGGGACTTTAAATTTAGTGAAGTCCTAGAGCCCTTGGATGTTCAGTTTCGTCCAACCGAGGAAGATTTAAAGCGATGCTTTGAGTATGGACAAGAAATCGGTCGAAAAGTAAAAGCATCCTTTGCATGATTTCAACCATTTGCATTTGTTTTGAATTATATCAACCGTTAGAAAACCAGTATCAGAGGTTCCGAAGGAGGTTCGTTCGAGAACTTACCAAAGCAAGGGTCTTAACGAAGCATCGAAGTCCAATGCTTGTTAAGCAAAAGATTGAAAAGCTTCAACGAAGCGGAAGTCGAGAACTTCCGACCCTTGAACACCAGGAGGCGCAACATAGCATGCACGAAGTTGGTATATTAGGTTATGGTGGATACATTCCCAAGTATCGGATCAAAGTCGAAGAAATCGCCCGTGTCTGGGGCAAAGACGGAATTGCCATTGGCAAGGGTTTGGGTCTGATTGAAAAAAGCGTTCCTGGTCTTGATGAAGACACTACGACAATTTCGGTTGAAGCAGCCCGTAATGCGTTGAAGTGCGCCCAAATCGATCCGACACGCATTGGAGCCATCTATGTTGGCTCCGAATCCCACGTGTATGCCACGAAGCCGACTGGGACTGTTGTTGCCGAGGCAATTAATGCGCCAAATAGCCTCCAATGTGCTGACTTTTCGTTTGCCTGCAAAGCGGGTACAGCCGCGATTCAGGTGTGTATTGGGTTGGTGAAATCGAAGGAAGTGGATATTGGTCTCGCTATTGGTTCTGATACTGCCCAAGCCAAACCTGGCGATGCCTTGGAATACGCTGCTGCAGCAGGGGGTGCCGCGTTTCTCATTGGTAGTGATGATAACATGCTTGCTTCTTTTGATGGAACCTATTCGTATACCAGTGACACGCCTGACTTCTGGCGGCGTGAGGGTACTGACTTTCCTGAACATGGGTCCCGCTTCACTGGGAAACCAGCTTATTTCCGTCACGTGCAACAAGCAGCCATGGGCTTGTTTGCCAAAATGGATACAAAAGCTAGTGATTATGACTGGGGTGTTTTTCACTCACCCAATGGTAAATTCCCTCGGCGTGCCGCAGCGAGCCTTGGTTTCAAAGACGACCAAATCAAACCGGGGCTAGTGGTTGATTATGTTGGCAACACCTATGCTGGAAGCTCACCCTTGGGCTTAGCCGCTACCCTTGATGTGGCTAAACCGGGACAGAAAATTTTGATGGTCTCATATGGGTCCGGTGCGGGAAGCGATGCCTTTCACATAGAAGTCCTGAAACCACTCAAAGAGAAACGGAAACGGATGCCCATGGTGCAAAATTACATTGATGATAAAGTCTACATTGATTATGCTCAATACGCAAAGCATCGGCGTACTATCAAAGTGGAGTGAGAAAAAATGACTGAAGAAATTCCTGCAAAAGACCGTGTTGCCATTATCGGCATTGGCCAAACTAAATTCGGTGAACAGTGGGATCGTAGCATTCGCCGTATAACCCTAACAGCTGCAACGGCCTGCATTGCTGACGCAGGCGTTGCTGGTGATGACATCGACGGCTTATATGTCAGCAACACGTCAACGAGTTCGTTCATCCAACAAGAACACCAAGCCGCAATGGCAGCTGATTCTGGTGGCTTATTACCTATTGCCTCCACGGAGGTAGAAGCGGCTTGTGCTAGTGGTGGCGTTGCTGTTCGTCATGCGTATTTGGCAGTCAAATCGAAAGAACATAAAATGGTGATGGCGTTAGGCTGTGAAAAGATGAGCGACATCTCGGAACCGGCTATCGCAGACACCCTAATGAGTGCAGCTGACCGCGAGTGGGAGGGACAGATTGGAGCAACCTTCCCAGCCCTCTTTGCCTTACTAGCCCGCCGACATATGCACCATTATGGAACTACCCTCGAGCAATTAGCCTATCCAGCTGTGAAGGCTCATGCCAATGCAGTGGATAATCCTTATGCACAGTTCCGGTTCAAAATTACAAAAGAACAGGTTCTTCGAAGTACCATGGTCGCTGATCCATTGAGGATGTTAAATTGTGCCCCAATTTCCGATGGTGCAGCAGCACTTCTGCTTTGCCGAGGTGATCTTGTAGATCAATTTGAAGGAGACCCAATTTGGATTGATGCATCTACACAGGCATCGGATACTCTTGCACTTCATGACCGCCCTCACATCACCCAATTCCGAGCTGTAACCAGTGCTGCAAAACGAGCCTTTAACAAGCTCAATATGAAGCCTGCAGAAGTAGACATTGCCGAAATCCATGACTCTTTCAGTATTAGTGAAATCATCTCAGTGGAAGACTTGGGGTTTGTCGAAAAAGGAAAAGGTGGTCCTGCTCTCGAAGAGGGCTTTTTTGATAAGAAGGGCACAATTCCAGTGAATGTGAGTGGTGGACTCAAAGCTAAGGGTCATCCAGTCGGAGCCACGGGCATTGCCCAAGTAGCCGAAATTGCTGAACAGCTCCGCGGAAGGGCTGGAAAACGCCAGGTTAAAGGTGTGAAACGTGGACTCACACTCAATCTGGGTGGCACAGGCTCTACGGCTGTGGTCCACATATTGAATCGGGAGTAATAGCAGAAGGTGAAATTGTATGTCTGATCAAAGTGTTCCCATGTTATGGCGGCGCATTAAAGCCGTGTATAATCTTCAGGGTCGACTTTGTCGCACCTGTGGAACAAAATATTTCCCGCCAATTCCTCTCTGTCCAAAGTGTCGACGAAAAACTGATTTCATCGATTTTCAACTCTCAGGATTAGGAAAAATTTACTCATATACTGTTATCCATGATCCACCATCCGGTTTCAAGGATTTAGCACCCTATGTGATAGCCTTAGTACGCCTAGATGAAGGCCCCCTCGTTCTTTCACAGATAGTGGACGTAAACAACGATCAGCTAAAAATTGGAATGAGCGTACAAGTCGTTTTTCGACGTATTGGGGATGCAGGTCGTACGGGAGTTCTCCGTTATGCGTACAAATTCCGTCCATTACCTGAATACGCTACTGGTCACGTCATCGCTTCCATTGAAGGCGAGGAAGGCGTCGCACACCTCGAGGTCCCAGTGAAAGAACGGGAACGCCGATCTGTTCGTAAAACCATTGAAGCAGCTGGGGCACGAGTGCGAAAAATACGCCTACGCCGTAGAAAGAAAGAAGATAAGAAAAACGAAGAAGCAAAGAAGAAAGCCAAAAACAAGGTCAAATAGCCTTTTCGTGTTTTCTTGAACCAAGCGATTTATAAGAACTGAAACATGGATGTTCGCCGCACCCTTTCGCCCAGAGTCCCAGTACTCATAACCCCAGGGGGTTTCCGAGTGTCATCTCAACGCAAAGTGTTTACCTGTAAAAATGTCACAATTATTCTTGTAGCCTCTCTCATCCTTGGCATGATGGTTTCAATATCTCCCTGGCTCCAGCCCAACGGTGGTCTCTGGCAGGATGTCCATTGGGCAAACTTGCCACCTTATGATATCGAAGAACTCCCGGGTCTTGATGGTGAAATCCACATCGTCCGTGATTATTGGGGCGTCCCCCACATATTTGCAGGGAGTCTCAATGACTTGTATCTTGGCTGTGGATATGCCCATGCCCAAGACCGCCTATTTCAGCTCGATTTGTATCGCCG
>JBHLQC010000068.1:0-7845 GCA_048885185.1 Candidatus Odinarchaeota archaeon
AAGCTCGCAGTTTTTGGACGGCAGCAAATGATCCTTCAGGAGGAGGAAGTGATGAATTCGTTCGCTGTTTTCGTGTTCGTGTACTCATTCAACTGCCACCTCCTCGGTTTCTTCGATGCTAGTTGGTAGTGGGTGATCTACACCTACGATTTTTGCTATGACCTGTTCAAGTTGTTGGGGGAGAGCCTCCAACTGTTTCTTTGATATCTTTGAATCGGAAGATTGAATGGAGACTAGAGAACGAGCAACTTGTCGCGCATATTTTAGGAGAGCGTCAGCACGACGTTCTTGCTCCCGTCTTGCAATAACTCGAACAATGTGACGACGAAGTTTTCGCCCAACCTCTTCGAAGGCAAGTTTCAACTCGCGTAGGAGGATGTCATCCTCAGCTAAAGCCTGCTTGGATTGAGCTTTGAAAATAAGGTGGACAAACGGTCCGACGACATTTGCTACAAGGCGAACCGGACCGGTAGGTAATCCATTACTCGCAACATCCATCCGATAATTCCGCCAATTAACTGAGGCAGCCGCTTTCCAGATAGCACAATCAGAATTATCTCGCAGTTTTGGCGTTCGATTCACAAATCGATAGAGGACACCCACACCGGATTGGGTGGCGAGTTTCGGATCATAGACAGCGGCGACTTCAACCGCGAAAGCCAAGCCCTTACTACTGGTTGGTGGACGGCTTACCGCTTCAACAAATTCGGCATCAAAAATTTCTTGTAACGTTTTTCGAATGACCACTTCTCCAACAGGTACAACTGTTTCTGTTGGTGGAGCATAATACTTCTCAGAAATGAAACTCGCATACAGAGCTTTTACTTGTTCTGAGGTGAGTTTCTTAGGTGATAATTTGGAAGTGACTGGATCTTTTTGATACCGTTTATTGGTTTGGGTAACAATTTGGTACGCTTTTCGTCTGCTTAACCTGACGTAACTTTTAGATAAGAAATCAATGAGTGTCGAATAAGATGTATTACGAATAAGGTCTTGGAAGTCACCTATACTTGTGGAGGCGGGATGGGGCATGGCGTAGGTAGGTTCTCGGACGAACTCTCGAACGCGACGTGGATAGACATGAATTTCATTGTAGGGATCAATGAAGATGATGTTAACGTGGGCATTCAAGTACGATGTTTGACGGACATACTCATCCGCATAGCCACGTCGATATGGAAGATTGAGAAACGAAAGTTGAAGATATGTTCCATGGCTGAAGGACAGGGGGAGTGAGGTTTCTTTCAGTAAGTAATCTTTCTTGTTCTTGCTAGTAGTGAAGAAAATTGAAGCATGACCTTGCCGTTCTGCTGGATGTCGGCTGGCAGCTAAGATTGGGCGACCGGTCGTATTTTGGGCATCACTGAAGGCACTGGATGCGCCGAATCCTTGACTTCCACGTGTCTGACATAACTCGGTACTTTTGCTGCTGGCTAGGTAAAGACCAAATTGTTGATGATCCCGTTTGGTCATACCGATACCGGTGTCCAATGTTTCAAAGCTATACATCAACAGATTACGTCCCGCAACTTCAGAGGGGAGGATTTCAGGTTTTTCCAGTTCTTGAAGAACCATCAACAAAATTGGTTCATGGTTGATGATGTCCCGAATAGGAGCAACGATCCGTTTGATTCGTTCAGAAATCGTTGTTGCAGAAGTGGGACGGCGTGTAATTTTCATGGTGGGTGGTATTTCTGAATAGTTCACTGTTTCTGGAGGTTCAGCAAGCTGGAGGGGTGCTGAATTTCGTTTCTGGGGTTTGGCAACACGTTTCCAGTAGTAGGTTTCTATGGCGTCGAGTGCGTTGTCACTGAATTCAGCACAGTACTGAGTGAATTTGTGGAGTTCCATGGAGAAACCGACAAGCTGAGTACGTTTGCGGAAGAACTCTGCTACTTCTCCACGTCGGATAACGCTATTCTGTTCTGGACTCGTGGTGGACGCCGATTTGGTTTTTGGTGTAGATTTTGCCATTGTAAATACCCCGCTTCGTGATTGGCACCGACTTAAACCTATGACCGTTCAAACAGGGGAGAGGAGACCTTAAACTTTTGTGATAAGGTTATACGAGTTCTGCTATTGTTTCAGACTAGTCTTAAATCCCCATTTGTTCTGGTTAGAGGTGCTGGCGCCAATTGCACCCTATGCGGACTAACCTATGTCTGTAGCATTTGACAGCAGTTTAGTTCCTTTTTAAAATTAATCCCTCTCTTATAGCTAAGTGAACATACTTGCGGGACTCTTACCTAAGGTGGTGAGAACATCCCGGACAGTTTGAATGTCTTTTAGATACACGAATTCATTAGGAGCATGATAATTGGTGTCATCTCGAATTGTCCCGTAGCAGACAACAGGGATGTTAACTTCAGCCAATTGGGCTCCATCATTACCTCCTAAATCAGCCACAATAGGCAATTGTTCACCTACGATCTGATTAGTAATCGTTGAAAAATGCTGTACGAATGGGTGTTTGGCATCGGTAAAGTACCCATGGACGGTATTTAAAATTTGAAAACCATCTATAGTCGTACCTTGTGCTTTGGCAACTTTAGTCAAATAATTCTCTAACTCGATTTGAGCTTTTTCTGGATCTTCTTCTGGTGTCAAACGACGGTCAAACCGGATTTCACAGTCACCAGGAATTACATTTTCTTTCTCTCCAGCATGGATCATCGTGACTGTGAACCGACCGTGAACCTTAGGATACGGAGCTTGTGGAGGAGCGGGAATCTTACTTCGTACCTTAGAAACCTTTGAATGAAATTCCTGGAGTTTGTCAATATATTTTGTTGCACGATAAATGGCATTATCCGTCTTGTAGGGATATCCACTGTGCCCTCCTTCTCCTTTGATGGTTACTCGACCCCAAAGGGCTCCACTAGCCCCTATACTGACATAGTTAGGGGCACTGTCAATTACAACTCCCGCGTGGCCACGCATCTTCAAATCCTTGAATAAGTACGCAATTCCGGCTCTCCCGCCAATTTCTTCATCGACAGTAACTAGAAGATTGATGTTAACCTCGGGCTCACCTTGGGCTAATTCAGCCATTGCTGACATGGCTGCAACGATATTGCTTTTATCGTCCGCAGCACCGCGACCATATGCGCGATCTTTTGTTACACGGAGTTGGAAGGGTGGTGTTTTCCATTTCTCGGGATCAGCAGGGACAACGTCGAGATGAGTTATGTAAAGGAGATTCACATCGGAGGTTCCTTCAAGGGAGACCACTACATTTGGTCGAGATTCGCCATCGATGGTTACATCTCGACCATCTAGAACTTCTGTTCCTAGACCCATTCGTTGGGCTTCTAGCCGAATCATTTCAGAACATTCAGCGTAACCCATTCGGCTATCGCTGGTGACGGTGGTATTGATTTCGACGAGTTTTCGAAGGAGATTAAGCTCGTTTGCTAAAGCTTCTTCAATCATAACCTATTTGCCTCCATTTGTAAGTGTGGTACAATTTGTGGTGACTTTTTATTGCTAGCACATGCCTATCTGGTGCTTTGAATAAAAGCCCTATCCTTATTTGCCATTAATTCCCATTTTTTCCTTTCTGAACGGAGTTTAAAGATATCAACATCTTTGAAAATAAGACCCTCTTCACCTTTCGGTATTGTTCGGTCAATACGCTCTTTTTCTGGTGAATAAATTTGTGAATCTCCAAATTCTGCAATATTTGCAAAGAAACAATATGCATAGATGGACCGTCTTGCATCGAAATGTGCAGCTTTAAAATCAGCTGTAACTGGAGTGAATGATGGATTGAAAATCAAATCGATTGGGGGTTCAGAATTTTTTAATTCTACTCTTAGATCCATATCCATGAAATCGCGGCAGATAATTATAGCCATTCGTCCATAGATGGTGTCACAAACTATTGTTTTTCTAGGTTTTTCTCCAACTTCAATTCCTTCGGTAAACCTCTTTCCTTTGATCGTTATTGTCGCAGGAATGTGTTTCTCTTGAGTCCACAAAATACCTTCAGGAGAGATAACCGGGCTAATATTACGCCTTGTTTCACGATTATGATATGAACCAGGAATGATAAACATATCAAATTTCCTGGAATACTCCTGCAAAGTGTTTAGAAGCAAGGGGTAGTTGAGATCAATTGCTAGCTCAGGAAATAAGAGAATGTTAATTTCTTTGGAAACAGCTAACTTAATAATTTCTTTGATTTTAGAATTGATTTCTTCGACTTTATTTTCTTTAAGTCCAAACAATTGGGGCTGGAATTCTTCATAATAATCTCTTAAGAAATTGTTTTCAAAAGGCAAACCAATTTGTGCGATCCCAACTCGAAATTCATATTTTTGTTTCTCGGGTTTTTCTCTTAATAGATCTTTATAGATAAGTCGATATTTTATTCTAGGGATTATTGACATTTGAGTGCTAATATCTTGAGCAACGATTTTTAGCATGTCTTGGAGATAGTCTTCAAGATGGGCCATCTTGAGGCGTTCTTGAAGTGATGCATTGCGCTGATTCAATTCTTGCCATTTCTCGAATTCAACTTCAAAGGCTTGCTTCTCTTCAATAATTTTCTGAGTCAGTAAGTCGAGATTCTTTTCTGTGGCTGTGAGCTTGGCTTGATCGTAGTATTTCAGGGCTTGTTGCAACTCTCCTTCAATGGTGGCAAATTTTGCGCGCAATAATAGGGCCTCTACAATCATGGGAAACAATTGTTGGTCTTGGGCATAAGCAGAGAAATGTTGGATTAGGGTTTTCGCTTCCGCCCATACTTTGGGATCACCAAAAGATTTCACTTCAAAGAGGAGGAGGTCGCAATAATTGATTATAGCTAAGGCTGTCCATTCAAACCAAATATTCTCTTCATTGACAATTTGATTAAGTAGAACCTGAGCTTGGGCTTTATCTCTCATCCGTTTACTCCGTTTTAAAACCAACGCCTCAGCTAACTGGCTTCTAAGATGGATTTTCTTATTTGGGGTTCGGGTATGAAGTTGTTGAAGTTGATTCAGGTACTTTTGTGCTCGAGTTTGATCCTTTTGGTCTAAGGCAATAAGAATAAGATAGAATAAGGTGTATGATGACCATATATTGTTCCCTATCGCCTCCTCCAAGGCTAAGCTCCGTTGAAAACAATCTAGCGCCTTGTTCAGCTCGCCTTTAGCACGATAGATTATGCCAATATTGTCTAAGGTCGTGGCAATGTCTTGGGGATTGCCAATGTCCTCTTTTAAGGCCAAACTCCGCTGAAGATATTCTAACGCCTTATTCAGGTCGCCTTTAGCACAATAGGCATCACCAATATTGTTTAGGGATAGGGCAATGTAGAAGGGATTGCCAATTTCATCATATAAGGCTAGAACACGTTGATAGTATTCTAACGCCTTGTCTAGCTCGCCTTTAGTACGATAGATTAAACCGATATTGTTTAAGGATCCGGCAATATCCTGGAGGTTGCCAATGTCCTCGCGTATAGCTAAACTTTGCTTCCAATGTTTTAATGCCTTATCCATATCCCCTGAAGCATAATACAAATTGCCCTGAACATTTTCGAATAAGGCTACCCATGATTTCGCAGTCTGCCGTTCCTTAGCCGTTAACGCCTCTATTATAGAGTTTCCTTCCTTCATGGGCTCTAAGGCATCATCCAGACGTCCCAGTTTCCATAAGGCATAGAGTTGAGCTATAAGCAACGCCAGTGTCAGATTTTTGTCATTCAGAGACACAATATTCGCGCGGGCAGCTGTTGCTACTTGTAAGGCATCTTTGAGCTGTCCCAAATATTGGAGGGAGCGACTTTTATAATAAAGGCATTTAATTTGTTCGTCTTCCGGTAAGGAAGCAAATGCTCCTTGGTTATACTTCTCTGTTAACTTGTCTAGGACTTCCTGATACCTACCGTTATTATAAAGGTCTTTAAGGGTCTTTACCAGCATTTTCGGCGTCTGCTCTCTTTCTTCTGTTGAGTAAAAATTGTATCCAGTATAATCTGAGATATAATATATAATGCTCGTCCCTCATTCTGATATGAGGCTAAAATAAAATTTAGAAATTTACATGACACATGAGCTCTTATAGGATTCAAGAAAGGAGTTAAGGTATGAATCAAGAAGAGAAAAGATCTCGAAGGCGGTTGTATGGTTTCATTATCTTTAATGTCATTGAAGAAGTCATAATTGCCAGTATCGCTTTTGTGGTTCTCAGTGTTTTTGTTTCGTGGCTTTTAATCCCAGGGATGATTGTGGTTGCATTTGGACTCGTCATCTTTACGCTTGTGAAAATTTACTCCTATTGGACCAGCGCTTACATTCCCGTTTATGATCCATTAATTGGCCAAGAAGGTGTGGCGTTGAGCGATTTTCGAGAAATTAAGTCGGAGGTTTGGGTAGGTAAGGTTCGAGTTCGTGGTGAAGTGTGGAATGCCCAATCGCAAGATCAGATTCACCAAAATTCTCCCATTTTGGTAGAAGGAGTCGACGGTCTAACACTGAAAGTTACTTTTGTACAAAGTAACAACCTGTAGAAAGAATTGAATGAGACGGAACTGATAGATCCTAAAAAATTTGGTTTAATCTTCTTCTGGTTGTCTCTGAACCTTTGCCTGTTCTAGAGCATTTTCTGCAATGAGGACGAATGCATCGGCGACTCCCGTAGCATTTGCGGCTGAGGTTTCAATATAGGGAATGTTCCACCAGTTTTGCAGCATTTGGGCTGCTTCCGGTGGAACTTGTCGGCTTTCCTCAAGATCCACTTTATTGCCGATGAGGATTATTGCTCCTTGAGGTACGACATTCCGAAAGTCGTTGTACCAGTTTTGGAGAGTCATAAAGGTTCGTGGTTCTGTGACATCAAATACTAGGAGAGCTCCATGAGCTCCGCTATAGTAATGGCGGCGAACTTGACGAAATGAGGGTTGGCCTGCGACATCCCAAATAACTAGTTTGACATTCTGGTCTTCGATTTCTAAATCTCTGACTGCAAAGCTTGCCCCTAAAGACTGTTTGTACTCAGGTGAGAATGTGTTTTGGGTGTAGCGGAGAACAAGTGACGTTTTACCAACTGCACCGTCGCCCATCATGACTACTTTGAGACCAAAGTCCGTTGGGCGATCTATAACTTTTTCATGGATGTCTGAGGGTGCTAACTTGTTTGACACTTTCACCCTTTCCCAGGTGTTTCCCTAAGGCGTACAGCGTAAGATAATGCAAAAAGGTTTCGTATAAAAAATGATATTTTTTACAAAAAATGGGAAAAACAAGGCATATCTTCATGCCTTAAGCAGATGTATTTCAAGTTGTCAAGGGATAGCAAATCAGCTTTTTTGAGTAATTTGAGGGTTACCTTGAGCGGAGATACAGGCGAGCTCAAGATAAACCTGAATAGCCAGCAGGACGGCATCTGGGTCAACGGCACCGGTATGGTGTACGCTACCCCGGATATCGCAATCCTGAGAATCGGCGTGGAGGCTCAGAAGACAACTGTGGCCGAGGCCCGGGACGAAGTCTAACGCATGTTGGCGGGCGCCCCTGCCGGCGTGGGGCGCCTCGAGCGTGGTCTGCGGAGGCGACAAGGCGTTCGTCACCAGCGAGGCGGTGCCGGCGACCGAGGAAGACATCCGGGCGGTCCACACGGCCATGCATGTCATGCACGTCCGGGAAAAGGGCCTCTACGAGATCAGCGCCCTGGCGGCCGGCGGCGCCGTCCAGGCCGCGGAGATCGGCCTCAGCGAACCCTGCTTCGGCCTGATCCGGCCCCCCGGCCACCACGCCTCGGCGGAAAGATCCTGGGGATTCTGCTACTTCAACAACATGGCCGTCGCCCTCACGGCCCTTAAACGGCGGAAGCGGATCAAGACCGCCTTCGTCCTCG
>JBHLQC010000069.1:0-7824 GCA_048885185.1 Candidatus Odinarchaeota archaeon
GTGGATTCCAAGAAATACTCGAAAAAGTTAGTATTCCTTTCTTGTCGGGTCGGTTCTGATTTAATTGGCTAGAATAGGATCTCGAGTAAGATAAACGGAATCCATGGTAGGATTCCAAATAACACGACGATGAGACCGGGGATTGGTTTATCGATTCGGTCTTTGTAGCCCCATACCAGCACACTAGCACCGACAAAGAGCATTATCAATGCGGCAATTGCTGCAAAAATTCCAAAGTACGTAAGGGAATGAGAGATAATGGCTGCATATGACACGATGTCACCGACACCCATGAAGGTTCCTCCTATCAGGGTGCCTAACACCTCAAAGCCTTCGGCTCGATCTTGCCAGTCTGGTTGCACTGCTCGTGCAGTGAAGATATCGATTCCTGCTAAAGCGATGAATAGCATGAAAAGGAACACCGATGGAATAGCAACGCCAAGGAAAGCGCCAATGCTTCCGCCATACCAAAGGACTAGGACCATTTTTCCCCAATTGGGGAGGGCATCCATGATGATGAAGAGGATGGCAAACATGGAGAAGTAGAGTGAAGCAAAGGTGAATACCGAGTAGAGGAAGAAGTTTTGCACTCCCTGAAAGAAGAACATGAGAATCATGTGCCCAAACAGAAGTGTTGCTAAGAAAATGAGGGGAGACAAAAGGATTGTGATAAATAGCCTGTCGGGTCGGAGTTTGGTGAATCGAAAGAAGAGATTCAAAACGAATACGATTCCAAGACCGACTCCTGCATAGAGGAGAACCATAATCACGTTGAGAGGGAAAGGGTACGCAAGACCAAGGGAAATATACCGTAGATCAGTGGTGGAAATTAGTACAAATGCTAGAAATCCACTATATCCAGCTGCTACAGCAACCTGAATAATGATAGTTAGGTATCGCCGGAGAGGAGTATCAACACTCACACCTTACACCTCACAGAAAAAAAAGGAAGGTTGTAGGGCCGAAGCCCTACGTTTTTTCTAACCTACTTTCGAATGCGGAAGAAGTAGACGCCAGCAATGATGATGATGACGACTACAACGACACCAATGCCGATGATTAGCAGTGGATTGGTTGGCGTAGTACATACAGGTCGATCAGGGTGTTCGATACCAAAGTGCCAGTCAGCGTTGCGTTCAAGGACAACGTATTGACCAGGAACGTGAGCGCTGAAGAAGTATGGGCCAGTGCCCGCACATTCAGCTACGGTTGGCACAAAGGTCGTAACGTTGGTTGGTACGGACCAGATGTGTTCAGGAAAGACCGTAAAGCCAGTGGCTCTTGTCCATTCGAAGTAACCAGTCTTGTTGGTGTAGATTTCGACTGTGTAGTCATCAGGTGTTTCAACCTTGTACACGTTCTCATAGGCCTCGGCGTTATACGGGTCCTGAGGACAGAGTGTTTCAAGGGTGAACGCTACGTCTTCAGAGGTAAAGGCTTCACCATCGTGCCATGTGGCGTTTTCATACAAGGAGAAGGTGTACTTCTCACCGTCTTGAATGTCACCGCCAGCAACGGTTGCTTCAGTGGTCCACTCATAGGCTAATGATGGCTCATACAACCAGCCGTATGGTGAAAGCGTTGTTAGTCCTTCGTAGACGAGCTGGAACACGGTTGTTGTGTAACCGGAGTTGCTCATCAGCCAGTTGGTCGTATCAAGTCCTTCGTTAAGGCTCATGATGTATTCGGTTGGATAGCAACCGTAGGGTCCACCTGCTGCATCAGTCAAGTGAAGTTGAACTAGGGTGTAGCCGTTACCAACGCGGTTGCGGCCTTGCATGTTGACATAGCCTTCCCAGATGTCAGTCCGGTAGGCGTGGGTGTAGACGTCGTTGTAGCAGACAATCATGATCTGTTCATACCAGAGCAGTCTCTGGCATTCCCAGGCCCAATCGTTTGCTTCCTCAAGGGTTGAGGAGTTCATCAAGTTTTCAGCGGCAAGGTCATAGGTAGCGTTGGTCCAACCTCCAAAGTACCACTCGTTGTTACCAGTGGAACTGTGGAAGAGGTCGTAAAGCAAGTCAGCTGAGACCATGTTGGTGAAGGTGAAACAACCTAAGTAGTAATCACCAGCACTAATCATGTCCAACATTTCGTAGAAGTCTTGGGGAGAAACGACAGCTCGAATACCACACAGGAGTAGACCTTCTACGGCAAGCTCAACGGCATTACCGGAGGGGGCGTGACCTGCAGTGTGATATAGGTCAACTTCAAAGTCAGCGCTGTCAATGTCGCCAGCTGTCCAAGTTCCACTGTCGTCAGCATCGTAGTCACGCCAGCCGTCAGCGTTTACGTCACGGAACAGACCAGCATCCAGAGTGGCGTTGGCTGTGGCGATGTCTTGTGCATAGTAGGTATTGCTTAACTCACCTTCATAGGTCCAGTTACCAAGAGCGATGGGGATCGCACAGTCCTGCAAAAAGGCTAAGCCGCCCGTAGAAGCTTGGACGACTGCAGCTTTATCCATGGCAAAGGCAATTGCCCGGCGGAACGCAGTATGGTTGGTCGGGAATCGACCACCGTTCAGACAGAACATCCGGTACATGTCACCAGGTTCAGTGGTGACTTCTACACCGGCTGTCGCTTCGAGTTCAGCTATGTTATCTGCAGGTACTCGCTCGTCCCATGCGTAGATGATGTTCGCTTGTAAGGCTTGTAATCCGAGCTGTTCATCCTCAGGCGGATAGACGACAAAGGTTACTTTGTCAATATATCCACCGTGCGGATCATAGCCGTCAGCATAGACAAGTGCTCGGACAGAAGCAGTTTGCATAGGGCTTACGTACGCAAAAGAAAGGAAGAGACCCACTAGTGCAATAGCAGATACTAAAGTTAGTTTCTTCAAATTACTCAATTTATTATTCATTCCTTCCGTTATCTACCCTAGCAGCAAGCCATTTAGCATAGCCGCTAAGGGTTAGCAAAAGTGGTACAAAGGGATATAAATACACTATGGTTGGGGCGAAACAGTCTACAATGCCGGATTTTATTACCCAATTGTAATCGTTTCTTCTTTGGTGTGAGGTGGAAACCTCTGATATTCCTCACTAAATGGAACTCAACAATAGCTAATGCGTAGTGCATAGAGGTTAGAAAAGGAGTATTTGCCAAGTCTAGGACTTTTCATCTGGATCTTCAGAAGGGGGAGGGTCTCGTTCTGCTTTATCGAGTTCTTCACTGAGTGGCGGAGGGATGGGTCGTGACTTTTTCAGCGAACGTACACTGACGTAAAAACTAATGACTAAGACGAGGAGGATCCCAAACACCATGACGCCCACGAGAACAAGGGCACCACCCAGTATCCCCAAAAACGGATTTAAAACCCAGAAAAAGTACACGAGTAAAAATCCACTGATAATCATAATGATGGGAATTAAGAGCACCCATCGACGATACACGATTTCAATTTTTCGCCCTTCAGTCATTTATACTTCACCAGTTTATTCAAAGAATCAGGAAATATCAGATTGGTGTGTCGCCTAAAGGTCTTTAGTATACGGGTCAAAAGCGAATGTACTGAAGATGAGTCCCGCAAGGACTCCAAGGACATACACCATTACGAGAGGAAACAAGAGCGGAATGGAAAGGGCAAATTGGGAGATGATGAAAAAGACCACTCCTGACGTGATAATGCCCAAGAACGCTGGAAGGGCGCGGAGAACAACCATGATGACGATAGAAAGGGTTAACGAGATGAACATAGCAAAAAGCGCATCTTTAAACTCGCGACTAAGCATTCCGATAAAGAAGGCTGCAAAGAAGAGGATGAAGATAGAAAAGGTAGCCAGAAGCGGGAAGATATCAGTGTAGGTAGCATGGAGAACTGCTGTGCTAATAATAGTCGATCCAAATGTGACATAGAGAAAATTCATCAGGCGTCTCTTTTCCAACTTCAATTTTCTGACCAGCCTCGAACTCAAAATGACACCTTCAAACTTTTGTTCATTCTACCCATATCTGACGCGGGGATCTAAAACTCCGTATAGGAGGTCAGCGAGAATGTTCGCAATAATAACCGTTAATGCAATCATCCAAAAAATGGCTTGCGCCACCGGCCAATCATTGGAAATAAGCGACCTGTACAAAAGCCTCCCGATCCCGTGCCAGGCAAAGACAGTTTCAGTAAGTACAGCTCCACTTATAATGAATGCAAAGTTAATGGCGACAATGGATATCAGAGGTAGGAACGCGTTACGAACTCCGTGCTTATAGAGGACGGTACGTTCTTCCAATCCTTTAGCTCGTGCTGTAAGGATATAGTCTTCAGTGAGTACATCAACGAGCGTATTTCTCATTAACAGCATGTAACCTCCGAAGAAACCTAAGGTTAATACCATTGTGGGGAGGAACAGGTGCCAGGCAACATCCAATGCATAAGAGATGGGATCATTGGGAACAGTTCCTGGGGCACTTACCGTGTGACCCAATGGGAAGAGACTGATGCCCCATAGCATCTGAGGGAGAATGGCAAACACCAATAGAAAGATCATACCCATCCAGAAAACTGGTAAGCTATACAGAGTTAGACTAACTGTAATGAGGCTGGTGTCCAACACGCCACCATGTCGACTGGCAGCAATAATCCCGGTTACTATGCCAAGTATGACAGCAAAAATCATGGATGTACCCATTAACAGGAGTGTATTTGGCAGGCGTTCCATGATTTCCATGACGACGGGTCTAAAGGTAACGAAGCTCTGACCAAAGTTACCTGTTAACATGTTCTGCATGTAGGAGAGGAAATGAAGCCACCAATCATACCATGTTGCATTCTCTGGCGGAAGTTGATACAGCTGTCGGATCCGTGCAATATCGTCTACATCCATTTGAGGAGTGATGTAGAGGCTTGCAGGATCCATTCCTAAGACGAAAACGGGAAGCCGAAAGATGAAGAAATTAAAAATCAGGACTGCAAGGAAAAGGATAATTGCAATAACAATTCGCTTTACCAGATATTGGCGTAAACCCATCGATGTCACATCGCAGTGAATTTTGAACGACTGAATGATTGAAAGGTGAGGCTTAATAAAATTATCTAATGGGGAGTAAATGTTTAATTGTTCAATGGTTTAGAACATCAGGCTAATCAATTCAGGCGTGGTTCTTGTCATGGGTCAACAAATGGGATTTCGGGCGCTGATGGCAACGAAGCCTACTTTGAAATGGTTTATTATCATTGGGATTGTCACTACGATCATTGGTGTAATTCTCTCGTTTTTTGTGGTGGGGGGCTTGGTCTTATTTTGGGTTGGGTTACTTCTAACAGCGTTTTCCGTCATTGCTCTCATATATCTGTGGTTGACTGAGCGGTTTCTTGCTCAACCTCAAAGACACGCTGTTCCTAGGCATTAGCTGAGAAAAATTTCAGATAGAAATTAGAACGACGCCCTCGTAAGTGATTGGACGACTCACTTGATTTCGTCCAAGAAAACCTGAGCTCAGGTAGGGCTGAAGGAATTCAAACCACATCCACGTGCCACTGGCCTCAGCAGCTTGAAACAATGCTTGGTCTTCTTCAACAAGATCATGGGACCATCCTGTTTCATCAAAACCCCCCGGAGGAATCCACGTGTGATGGTATTTTTCACCCCTGCCATATTCGATTGGTTGACCATTGAGCATTGTATAGGTGTCCGACCATAAGTATTCCAAATCTAGTGTGAGGGAGGGATTGAACATGCGGATATCTACTTGGACCCGTGTGTATTCGCCACTGGTTTCGTTGTAATAGACACGAACTTCAGTGATCTCTACGGTGAACCCAAATGCACGATATGTGTCAACGGCGTAAAATGTGGATACTCCCAGTAGCACAGTTGAACTTAGGATGATTGCTAGAAAAATTGTTTTGCCAACTTTTCGAATCAGGATAAATCCACCCTCGAGATTCTGTGCCTTTGCGAAGTTGCTAGTATATTTTAATCCATTGGTGTTGGCAACTTTTGTATTCCTGCTCGTACCGTCAAGTTAATATAACTTTTAAGGGAATTGCCCCCAGTAGTGCCCAAAAAAAATTAGAACCTATTAGGAAGTCTTCCGGGTGGTCTAGATATGAGTGAACGATCATATAAGCATCGACTAAGTTGGCTTGAACGGGCAAGCGGTGTTTGGAAACGTTACAGAGAAGTTAAACAGGGTATTTTTGGCATTGCGTTAGTAGTGATTTTCATTGGCATGGCCGTGCTCGCACCGGTCTTGTTTCCCCAATATCCTGAAGGATTTGAAAATCGTATTGGACCAAACTTCGCCGCACCTCAATGGCTGTCTTGGACGTACCCAAGTGATTTGACAAATCATATTAATGCGCCGACAATGAATTTCATTCCAGATCCCTTTTTTGAAACCGATGATGCCTGGGTTATTGATAATTCAAGCGCAATTTCTTCGTGGGAGTGGGGTGAGGCGTCACAAACCTTATATCAGGACGAACCAAGCCCGGGACGTTCACTGGTTCTGCAAATGTCAGATAACAATGTCAGTGAGACCTATCAGGATGAGCAAATCACTGCCACAACCTATTTTGAATGGAACTACAGTACACCTGCACTATGCTACGTATATTGGACTGTTGAATTCGAAATTACCGGCAATCTTACTACACAATCGATTGACCCTTACTTCGAGCTTCTCAATCCCAACCTCTACAATGGCACTAGCCCCCCTGCACCCGTGTGGTATCAATATCCTGTATACCCCCCCTACCCAACCGATTGGCAACTGTACCGCGGATTTGTCGTGTCACCAGTTATGACTCGTGCGTTTCGACCTGGTCAAACCATTGGATGGCAAATTACCTTGAATATCTCTGAGACTAACCCAACACGTATGGGCGAAGTCAGGTGGTCTGTAAGTGATGTACAATTGACACCCTACGGAAACTTCTGGGGTATGTTGGGAACCGGTGATGAAGGATTAGATGCCATGGCACAACTGTTCTGGGGTGCTCAAATCTCTCTGTTTATTGGATTTGTAGCTACCTTCCTCGGAGTGGCGGTTGGTCTTCTCCTTGGACTTTCCTCTGGATACTTTGGTGGTGCTGTGGATGAAATTATCATGCGTATAGTGGACTTCTTTATCATCATGCCTGGACTTCCTATCATGATGATATTGGCAGCACTAATGGGAAGTAGTCTAGGAATCGTGGTCTTTGTCCTTGCGCTGTTCGCGTGGCCTGCCCCAGCTAGGGTAATTAGGTCACAAGTTCTCGTTGAGAAGGAAAAGGCCTATGTGGAAGCTGCAAAGGCTGCAGGAGCTGGCGATGTCTACTTGATATTTCGACATGTCTTTCCCAATGTTCTTACACTAGTATTTGTACAATTAGCTACTGGCGTTTCGGGTGCTATTCTTTCTGAAGCTGGGCTTGCTTTCCTTGGCTTAACGCCACCTCACTTAGTCTCTTGGGGTCGAATGCTTCAGTCTGCCTATCTAAATGGAGCAATGGGACAGGTTCCGCCTGCTTGGTGGTTCTTTTTGCCTCCAGGCTTGTGTATTGGATTGATTTCCATGGGCTTTGTCTTCGTGGGATATGCTGTGGATAAAGCATTGAATCCACGATTAAGGAGATTGTAGGAGAAAAAGAGAATGTCATTGAAAGTTGAGGATCTTAAGGTCTACTACTGTATGCGACGTGGTGATTGCCGTGCAGTCGAAGATGTAACCTTCGAAATTCAGAAAGGAGATGCTGTTGGGCTCGTCGGTGAATCTGGCTGCGGAAAAAGTACTGTAGCCTTTGCCATCCTGCGTATGTTACCTGCACCCGGTGAAATCATGGGTGGTCATATCTATTTCGAAGGCGAAGATATCGCTGCCATGGATGAAGATGCG
>JBHLQC010000070.1:0-7727 GCA_048885185.1 Candidatus Odinarchaeota archaeon
CGGTGGATGTGAATACCTTCCAAGTTCTCATAGGCAGGGAATCCGGGGATGTGTGCTGTGTAGACTTTTACTTCATGTCCGGCATCGACTAATCCTTTGGCGAGGTTGTAGGCGTAGGTTTCAATGCCCCCAACAACGGGGTGAAAGTTATGGACGACCTGTGTTATTCGTAGCCGTCTTTTCAAAACCCTGTCACCTACAAGAGTTAGAGAAGCCTTTGTTGTAAGGTTAAGGTCCGGTCACATTTAGGGGGAGGTGAACCCATAATCCTTCGCCACGTTGGTTCCGAATCCAAATTATGTCATCTTGGGATGGATTGTAGTGCCATAATTCAAAGGTGAGACGGAAATTCGTACCTGTTGTTGTCATGTTTAGTTCAATTGGTATTACCCATCTTTCTCCATGGGCTAGAATTCTTTCAGATTGCAAAAGTATTGGTGCGGATGATGGTGTAGTTGCATTTGCCATCGTGGTCTGGTTTGCTAATTTTGTGCGGACATAGAAGTATTGGATGACACCCATGTAGTTGTAGACTTCGATGTTGAGTGAGATGTTCGAATATTGTGTGACGTTAGTAGGATAGGGCCCTGCTTCCATGTTTTCGTTTAGCATCGCTATGACAGCGGTGTGCTCTGGTGGTGGTAATAACCATACAGAAACTAGCAAGGTTCCTGTGGCCACGGCAAGGCCTATCATGAGAAGTGTGAGAATCGTTTGGGTGTACTTCTTCACGTATCCTCACTCTCCTCTTCCTCGTCGGGAAGGCGGATTTCCATCCGTAGGAACTCCCGTTTTTTCTCTCGTTGATATCGAATAATGCGGGTAAGAGCAAAATAGGTGATGAAAATTGTGATAATGACTACGCCGATAATGATGATGATTTGCGCTTGTTGTTGGGCTAACGTGGTAGAGCGGCGAGTGGAAGCTTCTATGCTGACTGAATCTGCTGTGGTCTGAGCATTTTCGGCAAGAGTTATGGCGGAGGTGTAATCGGTGGCGTTGAAGGCAGAGCGGGCTTGGATAAGCTCGGTTATGGCTCCATTCAATGAATCTAGGAGATCGGTAATGCTAGCCCCTGTGGAATCGGCTAGCATCAGGTCAGTGTAGGCAGTGTTGATGGCATTTTGGGCATCATCAATTGCCTGTTGTGCTTGCGCTTCAGGTTGGACATGTGCCGGTTCATGTCTAAATTGAGAGATGGGAGTTAGGGCAATCAGAGGAGAACTTAGAGCGACCATGAAAAGAAAGAGAGCCAATATTAGGTTCGCAGGATGTCGTTGCATAAGCGCCAGAACAATAGGTAAGTGAAAGGTTAAAAGAATCTTTGCTTAATGGTCGGTCAGGTCGGTTCGGTTATGTTACTCCGTGAAAAGGACACCTATGTTCCTGAGACCGTTCGGGAGTTAATTCTGGAGGCTCTGCGAAGCCGACGGTTTTCTACTGTTCAAGGTGTTGTCACGGAGTTGAAGTCAAAGGGAGTGCCAGAAAACATTACGATGCGGATGATCAAAGATTTAGCCCAGGAGGGGTCTGTACTCCTGAATCTGCCAGGGTCTTCAGAAGAGACGGTGATGACACCTGTTTCGAGCTGGTTTGAATATCTGGGGAGTACATTAGCTTTGGATTTGTGGTTAACACTGGTTCTGTTGATTTTGGGTCTTGTTACTACGTTACTAATTCCTGTTGACCTGTGGCCAACTGTGGTGTTACGTTGGATTTTTGGTGGATTGCTGTTAGTTTTGGTTCCGGGTTTTGCCCTTGTTCGGGCTTTGTTTCCCTTTGAACGGTTTATTGATCGTTGGGAACGGCTCGCCCTCTCTTGTGGGTTGAGTGTTGCTTTGGCGGTGTTGGTTGGCTTTGGATTGAATTTTACGCCATGGGGGATTACACTGGTTCCAACGGCAATTGTTCTGACGATAATTACACTTGCGAGTATTCTAATTGCCACCTATCGTCGTGCACGAATCCTGATTTCGCCATCAATTTATCCCAGTTCATCAGATAGTAAGTGATTTGTAATTTTTCACAAAGCAGGGTGGCGGGGTTTCACCTTTTTTCACATGGTATTGAGGACAGATTAGTGAACCCGGAGGAATATTGGCACCGGAGTCGATGATTGCTCCATCCCCGACGATGACATGTTTTTTGAGGTGCAGGTCTTTTCCTATCACTGCGCCTTCTCCGATGATTGATTGCTCGATGGTGACGCCGGCTTCAATAATCACGTCGTCAAACAGCACGGCATCATTGATATGGGCATTGGGACCTATTGTGGCGTGTTTGCCGATTGTGACATTTTTCCCTATAACCGCAGATGGAGCAATCTTTGTTTTTGCGCCTATTATCGGAATTTGAGCCGTTTCTGTTACCAGTGCTTTTTGGGCTTTGAGAAAAGAGTCAGGGGTGCCTGTATCGACCCAAATGCCATGGTGTTCCCAGCCAAAGACTTTGGTAGATTTGCACAAGGCTGGAAAAACTTCCTGTTCGATTGAAACTTCTTGACTGGCAGGAATATGTTCTAGCACTGTGTTCTCGAGGACATAACATCCTGCATTAATTAGATTACTAGGAGCGTGTTGAAGGTCAGGTTTTTCAATGAAGTTGTGGATGCGTCTTTCTGAATCGATTTCGACGACGCCAAACCGGCTGGGGTCTTCCACCTGATAAAGGGCTATTGTTGCGGTAGCTTGTTGTTGTTTATGGAATTGAATGAGTTGAGCATAGTTGATGTCGGATACGATATCACCGTTGAGGACTAAAAACGACTGGTCCTCGAGAAGATGCTGTTCTGCATTTTTAATTGCCCCCGCTGTTCCAAGGGGTTGTGTTTCAATCGAATAGTGAAGAGTGATGCCATAATTGGAGCCATCACCTAGCGCTTCTTGAAGATCGTCAAGTCCAGGTCCTATCGCTAGGATTACTTCGGAGATGCCAGCCTCATTAAGGCGATCAAGCATGTATCCAATGAGGGTGGAGGAGGCGAGCGGGAGGAGTTGCTTGGACCGTGTACACGTAAGGGGGCGTAGGCGCGTACCAGAGCCTCCAGCTAGAATGAGTGCCTTCATCTTAGACCGTTCCACCCTTTACAGCCTCAATGTAACAAAGGAGCCATAAGTATTTATTTGAAAGTTAGGCTCTCCTTGTTATATCTGGACTGCTTGTGGGTAAGACTTAATAACAAGACCTTAGCAAGGCAGTCGCAGATTCCCTCATAGAAGGGGTTACCAACTATGGCACGAGATAAAATCTATGGTTTCCTCATTCTCCTCTTTTCGATTCTAGTCGTACTCTATTACACCTATTGGGCTCTTGTTTACCCGTTCATGTTCTACACTGTCAATCCAACTGCTGGATATCCAACCGCCCATCCGTGGTGGCAATTCTTAGGCTGGATTCCAGTTCTTGTTGAGCCCTATTTCGCCGTTGCGATTCCGATGTGGCTGGCGATTATGCTGGTGCTCTTCATTGTGGCTTGGATTGGCTGGACGATGCTGACAACTCCACCCCCGATTCCCCTTGAAGAAATCGAGGAAGAAGAGGAAGCAAAAGAAGAGTAAACAGCAAACCGTCATCAAGACGTGTTAGTCAGAACATCGGGCGTCTCCCGCTCTGGGAGATCGCCTTTCTTTCTTTTGTTGATCTCGAAAAATTCAGTTAGTAGAAGTTAGGTTTCGGGTGGCTGATCACCTGCAAGGACTTCAGCCCATAATTCCAAGCTCTCTTCGGCTTCTTTTCGGTCCATTTTCTGAATAGCGTAACCCGTATGCACAATAACATAATCGCCAGGATTTATTTTTTCAAGTAAAGCAACGGATACAGTTCGCTTGACGCCGCCAAAATCGACGAGTGCGGTGTTGCCGTCAATGCTGACAACCTGAGCTGGAATTGCTAGACACATCTAATTTCACCGTGTGGTTAATCGAATAATGTGAGGAGGCGGATGCTTCTTAAGCGTTACCGCATTGCTAGAAGTATGTGGTCACGGTGAAGAACCGGGAAGCTGAACCGTTAGCCCAAAAGTATGGTTACCGTGAATTCATGGTAGAACGGTATCTAGCGTTATTTGGTGCAGATACTGAACAATTCCTGAAAGGAAATGACGTAGCCATTCCGAAGACCATTCGCGTTAACACGTTAGCAGCTTCTCCGCAGGATGTGGCTTCACGACTCCAGGCGAAGGGCATGAAATTAAAGGCAGTGAGTGGCCTGCCGTACGCTTTTCATGTCCTCGAATCGCCCGTGCCGGTGGGGGCTACCACTGAGTACCTATTAGGATATTATATGCTTCAAAGCCCTGCTTCCATGTGGGCAATTGAAGTATTGAATCCCCAACCTGGGCAACTAGTTATTGATATGTGTGCAGCACCAGGGGGTAAGACTACCCTAATTGCTCAGTTAATGAAAAACCAGGGTGCCCTGCTAGCTACTGATATCAGTCGAGACCGAATTCGCAGTCTTCGTTCAAATCTCTCCCGATTACGCGTTGAGAACACACTTGTTATTCGAATGGATGCAGCCCAATTATCAGGGATTGGAATCCAAGCGGATGCTATATTGTTGGATGCACCTTGCACAGGAGAGGGATTGATACCCGTGGATCCGTCGCGTAAGCAAAGCCGAAGTGCGGAAGATATCACAATATTATCGAAGGTTCAGCAAAAGCTCATTCTTACGGCCTCTGAATTGTTACGTGTGGGAGGCGTGCTTGTTTACTCTACTTGTTCCTTTGCGCCAGAAGAAAATGAAGAGATTATTGACTTTGCTTTACGCCAGTGTCCAGTACGAATTATCGATACCGAGTTGCCTATTGGAGACCCAGGGCTCAAAGAGGCGTTTGGTCGTCAGTTTGATAACTCGCTGCATCGAGCTCGACGGTTTTATCCCTATAAGCATCAGATGGAGGGCTTTTTCATTTGCAAAATGGAAAAATTCGCCTAACTTTCACTCCACCATCAGCCACGGAAGAAGAACAAATACTGCAGGGGCTAGCAGAATATATTTCTGAGAAAGCAACCAAGAAATTTCTCAACAAATATCGCATGCTGTTAGCAAAAGGTCGTCGAGTGGAAGTCTATCTCTTATCTTCAGCATTATGGAACTTATACCAGCAGATTCATTCACACCGTCACCCTTACTTCCTTGGGCTTTTTCTCGGTGAACTTGATCAGGGCGTATTACAGCCTAGTTTGCATATACTCGCTCACCTAGCTGAGTCAGTGAAAGATTCTGTAAGAGTGGTTACGAATCAAGATGGAGAGCAACGATTTCTTTATGGCCATCAACTAGAACCCCAACATATCATGCAGTTGCCATCGAATGTGAATAAAATGACCAAACTTCTGGTCGTAAATGAACACCATGAAGGCCTAGGATATGGTCAGCTGAAGACCACTCAAACAGGAGAACCCAGCATCAAGAACCAACACGATCTTGGCTGGTACCTCCGACGAGGACGCTAGTGGCGAACCGTCCGAAATAACCTACCCATGACTAACTAAGGTTGGAGTGAAAATAGGAGAAAGGAGTATGTGCTCCTGGGAGGATCTAGCCAAAGAGTGCGCCGAGTCCAGCAACTTCTTCTGGCTTTTCTTCTTCTTCTTCTTTCTTTGGCTTCTCCTTCGTGGGCTTGTCAGCTGGCGCTTCTGCAACGGCGGGTGCTGCAGCTGGAGCTGCGGCAACGGGAACCGCTTTGACTGCTTCATCAATGTTGATGTCTTTGAGTGTCGCAACAAGGGCTTTGATGCGACCTTCGTCTGGTGTGACGCCTGCGGCTTCGAGTACCTTAGTTAGACCTGAAGCATTGACTTTTTTACCTGCTTTGTGAAGGAGCATTGCACTGTAAATGTATTCCATTTTGTTATCGTCCTCCTTTTTTTGTGGAAGACAGGAGCATTACCTGTGAGGGGGAACGCTTCCGTTGAGCCGTATTTTAATCTTTTGTCTTAATTACGCCCGATTTAGTTAGGCATAGCCTTAGGGTCCTTGGTGCGTACAGCTTGGGCGAGGGCTGTTGCGCCTTGTTCAGCCTGGGCGAGGACTTGATCGGTGGTTTCATCGGTTAAGATGCCTGCGAAGAGTGAAAGGCTGCGAGCGGCAGTGGCGGCTTCTTGTAGAAGCAAGGGAGTTGTTTCTGCAGTTATGTAGCTCATGGCTATGGCAAGAGCAAATCCCTCTTGACCTGCAATTGTCAGCTGATCTACGACATCGCTTCTTCGGATTTCGAAGGCATCTGGTGAAAGGATTATGCCGTTATCATATGCGACTGTTAGTCTGAGAAAGATTTCATAGGGTTCCATGCCCAGACGGGACATGACCAATGCCTGTGCTCGATTTACGGTTTCTCCTGCTTTTACAATGACATGGTCTTGGGTTACCCAAATGGAACCGCCTTGAATTCGGGTTTTTAGTCCCACTTGGCCCAGTTCTGAGATGAGTGGTCCGGGTGGGAATCCGGTGTTTCCTGCCTCGATTATGATATCATCTGGTGTGACGGTTCCGGCTTTCGCTGGGGCTTTAGCTTTGTTTTGCAATAGGAGATCACTGAGTTCGAATGGGCTGATATCTGTGAAGGCAAAGGCAGAGGAGCCTTCCACGAAGGGAATGAGTTTGTCGAGATTCTTTTTCTTTTGTGAGGCTTGTTGAAGAGCTCGAATCATGAGAGAGTTACGAGCCATGCTGATGATGGCTTTATTGCGAAGGGCTTTCTTAATTGCCTGTAGTTGTTTTGATCCTATTTGTTCGGTGCGAAGTAGCGAGATGTAGTTATATTTCTCGAGGAGTGAAATGAGTTGGTTTACTTCAGCGAGTTTGGCTTGTGGCACAGGGCGTCCTCTAGTAGTGCGAGGAACGTCTTTTTCTGTTTGGGTTTCTTGACCTGAACTCATCGTTTTGCACCATCTCATTATATTGTGATTTTGAATGCTGGGCCCATGGTGGTTTTTGTATAGATTTCATCAATATTTTGCATACCTTTCTCAAGATTCCGTTCGAGGACATTGAGGACCGCGTGAATGTTCTCCGCGATCTTTTTTGATTCCATGGACCGTTTTCCAATCTTAGCTTGGATTACTAGGTTTTTCCGCATTCGTAATTTTACAGAGGTTGAGAATTCTGAAAGGAGTTTCTTAAGATCTGTATTGGGGGGAATCGGGCGTGGCATTTTTCCACGAGGTCCGAGGAAGGGTCCAAGAACACGTCCTACGAGGGGCATTAAATCGGCTTGGGCAATGAAGAAGTTCATTTCCTCAGCCAATGCTTTAGCGCTATCCTTATCGGTTTCAAAGCGTTCGACATCAGCTGGTTCGAGCACCTGAGCGGCACCAGCATTTCTTGCGCGAAATGCAAAGTTCCCTGAAGCGATGATGGCAACTTTGACGCCTTCACCAAAGGCATGAGGAAGAGTGACATCTACGTTAAGTTGTTTGCCACCTTTCTTGAGATCGATTCCCTTCAGGTTGACAATTACTTCCATTGACTCTTCGAATTTACGTTTCTTCGAATTTTTCTGCGCTTCATTGACGGCAGAGAGGATGTTATCCAATTTTATTGACATTGTCATTACTCACCATTGATTAGGCCTGTAACTTTTCGTCATAGAGACCTTGATCAATTTCTTGTTGTACTGTACGAGCGTCTTTCCCATCGATGGTGACGCCCATACTCACACAAGTACCGAGTACAGATTTCACTTGGTTTTTACGTGAACTTCCCAGAAGATCGGCTTCCTT
>JBHLQC010000071.1:0-7676 GCA_048885185.1 Candidatus Odinarchaeota archaeon
CTCACCAAAAAGGATGACTTTGCCAAAACCTGAACCTCTGCCCATTGTTATTTACCTCCTGAAATGAAATTGTAATTGGAACAAGGGATTTTCGCCTAATTTCATTTGGGGAATTACGAGTCGTTTCAGAGCTAGGCGCTTAATAGCCTTTCCATGGATTGAGGAAAGAAGTAGAGATGAGAAAAATGATGTGAAAGAAGGAAAAACGGAGTTTAGCTTTCAATACGACGTAAGATTGCTTCAAAGTCTTCTACTTTGAATGGGAATTCAGCTTCAGGAGTGAGCTGACCTCGTTCTCGAAGAATTTGTCGGGCTAGAAGCCAGTAAGTCAAAGAGAGGGATTTCCGACCTTTGTTATTACAGGGAACTGCGAGATCAATATATTGAAGTGAATTATCAGTATCAACGAGAGCAATTATGGGTATACGAATTTTTGCACCCTCTCTGACCGCTTGAGCATCAGCTCTGGGGTCTGTAACCAAAAGAAGCGTTGGTTCAGTGTACTGTGGAAGTCGGGGATTTGTGAAGGTTCCAGGAATGAATCGCCCGGAGAGTGGTGTTGTGCCAGTTACTGTACAGAAAGTTTGGATAGGTTTTTGTGCATATTGTCGGGCCCCAACCACTGCAACGGTAGCTGGATCTGCACGAGCTAGCATTCGAGATGCGATCCGAATACGTTCATCAAATTTACGAATATCAAGGACGTAGAGCCCGTCTTGGCGCACTCTGTAGATATACGGTTCCATGGTAACGGTTTTGACCTGAGTCCCAATATGAATTCCAGCAGCCAAATATTGGTCAAGCGCAACGAGAAGATCTTCTGTCATGGCTAGGTTCGCTCCGCAAATTGTAAAATATCATCAATGATGTCAACGTGGCTAAGTAGCATTCTTCGACAACAATAGCGGTTCAAACCCATTGAATCCAGAACAGCACCAGGATCTTCACCTTGTCGAACGCGACGACTGAAGTCTTCCCATTTATCAGCAACAAGTCGACCGCACGTGAAACAACGAATCGGAATAATCATCTTCTAACGCTCCATGCTAACGATAGCTCTTTTGTTTTTTGGCGCGTGCGCCAGGACCACCAAATTTCTTCTTTTCTTTTCGCCGCGAGTCCCCAGCCATAAGTGTTCGATCATATTCAACGAACTGTCGCCGGAGATCCGCACTTTTTGTAAAGTCAACTAAACCGCGAGCAATTGCTATGCGAGAGGCTTGAGCTTGTCCCATCACCCCACCCCCACGGACATTCACCCGAATATCAACATTGGACTTAACTTCATCACTAGCAAGAAGCAAAGGTTCTTCGATGACGTGTCGAGCGATTAATGGAGTAAAATTCTCAATCGGTGTCTTGTTAATAAAGACTCGACCTGTGCCTTCACGTATTGTTGCACGGGCGATGGCAGTTTTCCGTTTTCCAGAACTAACTACAATTTTCATGTTTTTCCCTTCCACCCAAGTTCACGGGCAATTTCACCTAAATAGATTGAACGACGCCCTTTTCTTTCATATTCAGATAGGTCAAGTTGGCGTTTTGTTTTGATTCCTTCAGGAGCGCCAACGTAAACACGAAGACGCTTCATAGCTTTACGTCCACGATCTTTTTTCCATGGCACCATGCCACGAATAATCCTTCGAAGCAAACGGTCAGGGTGACGAGGATGTAAAGGACCCTTCCAAGGGGCAGTAAGAGTTCGAATTCCAAGACTTTCCTTGTATTCTAAGATAAGGCTTGAACGGTCGCCGGAAAGAACTGCTTTTTCAGCATTGATAACTATGACATGTTCACCTTGAAGAAGCTCTTTGGCAACAACACTGGCTAAGCGTCCAGCAACCGTGTTGTTTGCATCAGCTAATAGAGGTTCAACGGATTCCGGGGTTTCTTTTGTTGTAGATTGCTTAGCCATTCAAAGTCCTCCTTAGTTAATGAGCTTGACATTCTTTCCTGTGGGATTCATTTCCATGAGTTCCTCAAGTGTGAAACATTTCCCACCTTGTGCTTCGATTTTTGCACGTGCCTGCGCAGAGAAAGCGTAGGCAGCTACCTCAAGTTTGTCCACGACTATACCATCAGAGAGAACCTTTCCCGGTACGACCATTACTTGCCCCTTTGTGTAATGACGTTGAAGGTCACCGATATTAACGGTTACACGATTGCGACGAGCAGTTTGTAAATCCTCGTAAAGGGTTCGCCAGATCCGACCACCTGGGTTCCGAGATTGCCGTTTAAGTTTGATAATAAGGCGCCGACGAGTTTCATTAGGTGAAATTGTCTTCAAAATCTATCACGCTCACTTGCTCTTTTTTGTCTTAGCTTTTGAGGAAGCTTTAGTTTTGGTAGTCTTTGCCTTCTTCTTTGCCGGAGCTTTTTTCTTAGCAGGCACTTTCTTCTTCGTAGGAGCTCGCCCGGGAAGAAGTGAAATTAACTCTTCGTACTTTTTGCGGAAGACGTTGAAGCTTTCTTCCATGATTTTTTCGGGAGGAAGTGCACCTGTTGATTCTATTGTGACAAAGAAGCCGTTTTCATCATAGGTGACCGTGATAGCTTTTACATCGCAGGTTTCAACACAAAGATTGCAAAGAGTGCAGTTTAATTCGTCGACTACCACGGCTTTCTCATTTTGCATTTCAAAGACCTTTTTAAAACAGGCCGTCACACACTCTTTGCAGCCATCGCATTTGCCAGTATCCACTTTGACACTGGGAATCATTTTGTAGGCCATGGTTGAGACAGGTTGCCACTTAGCATGATCTTGTCCGATACCCAATCGAGCGTACGCTTCAACTACAATTCGTTGACCCTTAGCAAGTTTTGCAATAGGGATTTTATCACTTACGGGAATCGTTTCAGGATCTTGTGGCTTTAAGTCCCCAGTTGTGGCGATGAATCCATCTTCTGGTGCTTCAACTTCCATGGTGAATCCAGCTTGACAAAGATGACAGCCTACCCCTTCACAAGTGCATTCCTCCGGGCGGACGTATTGATCGTAGTTAGTTTTGAGAGGTACTAATCCGAGACGATGAGCGATGATTTCATCAAAAATGGGGGATTGATTCTCAAGAATCACTACTTCCTCTATTGCCATGGCAGGGGTTTCAGCGATTATAATTCGGCGGAGAGCATTCATTAGACCAGGACGTACACCTTCAATACGTAATTTGAGTGTGTCTTCCGTTTTTTCTAACACAGTCAATTTCATACCTAATCGCCTCTATTATTTTCCCTCGATAATGTTCTTTACACTCTTCGACCACGGCGACCTCCAGGACGACGAGTACCGTCATGAGGCATTGGAGTTACTTCTTCGATTCGTCCAATACGTAAACCAGCCCGGGCCAATGCACGAATGGCAGCTTGGGCGCCGGGACCAGGTGTCTTGGGACCATGTCCTCCTGGGGCGCGGACCTTGATATTAACTCGTGTGATATCTTTATCCATTGCAGCTCGAGCAGCACGAAACGCGGCTTGCATTGCAGCATAAGGAGAACTCTCATCGCGGTCGGCTCTCACAATCATTCCACCCGATGCACGGGCAATCGTTTCAGCACCGGTTATATCAGTGATATGCACGATGGTGTCGTTATAGGAACTGTAGATGTGTGCGACACCCCATTTTTCCTTACTGTCTACCGGAGTTGGTGTTCGGGCACGTCCACCCGAACGAGGCGGTCGAGATCGGGTTCGCCTGCGTGGTTTTTCTTCTTCAGGTGCTTTAGGTTCTTTAGTGGTTTCTTTCTTCGGAGATGCCGCCTCTTCCTTCTTAGGAGTTTTTTCTTTTGGAGGAGGTGTGACTTCCTTGGGTTCCTTTGTTTTCTTTTCTGGTTTCGTTTCCACTTTCTTTTCTGGCTTGGCTTCTGCTTTCTTTTTCGGTTTCTCCTCAGGCTCCGATTTTGTTTTCTTTTCTTTCGCCATAATCAATCAGCACCTTAATGTAATCCGCTTTGATCTAGCATAACAAATTACGAAGTGGTTTTCTTCTTTGATGAGGGTTTCTTTTCTTTTGCAGGAGGTTTTTCCTCCTCCACTTCCTCTACTTCTTCCACATCCTCAGTATCGATTTCATCGTCAATTGGTACTTCCTTTATGTCGCGGATTTTTTCAATTTTGACCTCAATACGTTCTGGCTTCTCAACAGGTTCTTCAGGTGGTTTTGTTGGTGGTGCCACGGGTTCACCCGTAGGTAGTTCGGGATGATTGGGTTGTCGGTAGGGGCTATCAGGAGTGTATGCGAGTTTCTTTTCCTGATCCCGATGCATGAGCATTCCCGGGGAAGTGACACGTTGTTTATCTAAGGCGATATGTCCATGTACAATTAATTGACGGGCATGATGCATTGTTTTCGCGAGTCCTTGTCGTACAACTTGGGTTTGTAATCGACGTTCTAAGATATCCCGAATTGTGAGATTCAAAACGTCATCCATTTGAGATTTCTCATCAATTAATGACAGCCGATTTACGTGATTTAGTAATTCTTTCTCTCGAGTTCCCCGTGTTTCAACGGGTAGAGCTACAAGATCCCGAGCGGTACCTCGAAATCGGGCTAGCATAGTTCGATGTCGCCAAAGTTCGCGTTTATTTCGGAGCCCATATTCTCCTACATAAATCAGTTCATCCGCTAAGCGTGTCTTTTGCCAAGGATGCCCCGGTGCAACATATTTTTTCTTGGGTTTCCGTATGCCGCCCATATTCTATTCGCCTTCTAAGCTCGTCGCTTCCGTGAAACGCCAACTGTCCTTCCTCTTCGACCAGTTGTCCGAGTTCGCTGTCCTCGAACCTTCAAACCTAAGCCGTGGCGGACACCCCGCCAGTTTTTCGTTTTCATAAGATAGTCGATATCCATTTTCAACTGGAAGTCAAGATCCGATCCGATGAGATGCTTATTGTTTCCTGAAGACATATCTTTCTGTCGATTCAGCATCCAATGAGGAATACCATGTTTCGAAGGATCTTGTAGGATCTCCTCGATTTTTGACACCTCAGCGTCGGTGATGTAACCCGCGCGTTGGTCTGGATTTAACTTGGCAGCCTCAACGATAGCCCGGGCTAATCGACGACCAACTCCTTTGACAGCGCTTAAGGCCCTGTCAAGTTTTTGGCTACCATCAATATCAGTACGAGCAATTCGGATGATATGTCGATAGGAAGATGACAAATTAGCACCTCAAGTAGCACTAGCTCTGAGCTACGGCAATCGAAATACAGAACCGCTTAAAAATGTGTTGCCTTGACTTGCCTTACGAACTCCGAATTCTGATAACAAAACTCCCGGTAGACCTTCAGAGAAAAACAGGTTTAACTAAATCTTTAAAGGTGGCTGTACAGGAAATGAACGCCAAGCCGCGGTAGCCAAGTGGTTTACGGCGCAGGCCTGGAAATTCTCGATTACAACACGAGAACCAATTAGCCTGTGACCCCTGGGTCGCACGGGTTCGAATCCCGTCCGCGGCGCCATCTCTTTTTTTATAAATAATTACTGCATGAAGAAGAGGTTTAGGATTTCCGTCGCCAAGCTGTCGGATATGTACCCGTAGACATAACTACTCTCGCCGTATCAGCAACTATTCCTGACTTAGCTTCTAGAACCTGTTTGGTTGACATTAGTGCATTCGCTAACGCGACCAATTCACCTTTTTGGGTCATGATGGCGACGGAGTCACCGGGTTTGATATCTGCATGTAATTGTAACACTCCAATCACAGCAAGATTTGCACCATGACAGATAGCATCAACAGCAGAATCACGTATGATGATCTGCGCAAGATGTTGAACTCCCTCTTCCAGAGGCCGAATATAACGGCGAAGGTGACGTTCATCCTTATCTTCCTGCCAAAAATGAAAAGCGTCAACTAAATCATAGAGCGAGATAAAATTAGAATCTTCTTTAAAGGGTCCAGTACGTGTGCGGCGGAGTTCAGCCATATGCGCTCCTCCGCCCAGAACCTCACCGATATCGTAGACTAATTTTCGAATATAGGTGCCAGCTTGACAGCCAACTCGAAAAAGAACGTCTTGCCCGTCGATTTCTAATATGTCTAAATAGTAAATCTGTCTTGTGCGGAGACGTCGTTTGACGGAAGAGCGGAGGGGAGGACGTTGATAGATGGTTCCGACAAATTCCGCGGCAGCTTTCCGGATTTTACCTTTGGGTTCTTGTTGATGGAGCCGCATAATGCAAACATATTCTTTACCCGCTTTTAGCAGAACATTGGCAATTTTCGTAGCGTTTCCTAACATGACAGGCAATACACCTGTCACCTTTGGATCCAATGTTCCGGAATGACCTGCGCGATTAAGGCTCAGGATTCGCTTAACCCAAGATACCACTTCATGGCTGGTCGGTCCTGGAGGTTTTTCTGGGCCTGTAAAGGGTCATTGACCCCTTCAGAACAAGCTATCCAGATTGATTACACCATTCTGAAATAGTTCAGAAATGGTTCGTGTTCCAGGGACACGACCATATACGGGGTTTGTAGTATCTTCGGCGCGCGTTACCATTTTCCGCTGTTTGTCGGCAGGTAGCCGCGGTTTTGTCACGTCCGATGACCTCCTCTGCCCCTACGGGCGAGTCGGTATTACTCCTTTTCTTTCCCTTTCATAAAGGGTGTAAGTTTTGTGCTGGTGATTGCCTTCGCGATGTCTTTGTCTTCCGCTCCAGCTTTGATATCGACCTTCTTCGTTGTTATTTCGAGATGATCTACATTCGATCGTCGTCGACGAACACCTGTTACTTCGGGGGGTCCCGAAATTAGAACGAAGTTTTTGTCGATACGTTCCACAATAATACATTTCTTTCCTGTTTCTCGACCGTGTGTCTTTACACACACTCTTCCAACTTCAAATAAACTCATAGAGATTGCACCTCCACCGGTGGACTGTCAGCTGTTGAGTTGCCACGACAGCATCATTCGATTGTCGTTCCGGAGGACGCGAGGTACGCCTTAACCGCTGCTATACATATATTTATCGTCTCAACTGCGTTCCAACGTTCCGTGTTAATAATTAGGTCAAAGAGTCGCGTATCGGATACCTCGATGCCATAGAATTCTTGAAACCGACGTTGTTCGCTCTCTTCGCGAACTTGGGTTTCAGCTAAGGTTTCTTCATAATCACGTTTTTCTCGATTAGCAATCCGAAGTGCCCTCACTTCGAGGGGAGCCCGAAGATAGATGGTAAGGTCTGCGAAGCGCCTGGCGACCCACCCAGCGATGTAAGCATCTATAACGACATTTCCTTTCTCGGCTTCGCGTCGAGTCCGCTTGTCAATTTCTTGATCAATTGTTGAATCTTTTTCTGCAAGTTGACTTAATTCAACCAAAGTTATACCCTTTTCTTTGGCTAGCTGACGGAAAATCATACCAGCGGAAATGTAACGGAGATTGAAAGCTTCAACTAATCCCTGAGCAACCGTTGTAGTGCCAGCACCATGCAACCCACTAACCGCAATTGTGATGGGCATGCTAACACCTTCAGTTATTACATTCCCGTCCCCATTCCAGGCGTCATACTAGTTCCAAGGATTTTCTGGATGACCATATTCATTGTGAAACTGCAAATAATATACCAGTAGATGTAGGTCAGCCCCATTCCCCCGTCCGGAATGTAGAAGCCCGCTGTACCCGATGGCCATTGAAAAAGTTGGAACCCAAATCCGTTCCCAAACGGCCCAA
>JBHLQC010000072.1:0-7674 GCA_048885185.1 Candidatus Odinarchaeota archaeon
CTGGATCCGGGTTAAGAAAATAGCCATGCTTCTTTGCATTATTCTCTGCACGGCGTTTGATGTTTTCTAAGCTGGTCATAGGCCCAACGCCTTCTTTATCTCATCTTTCTTGAATCCAGTGATAACCGTCTTATCGTCAACAATAATTGTCGGAAATGCTAAACGGGATCCCCGCTTCTTGATATCCTGGTGAATAGTTTCCCGTTCTTCTGGAGTGCATTTGTCAACATCAATATACTCATGCGCAATATCCGAATCTCGGAGGTACGCTTTTGTCATTTTACACCATCCACAAGTGCTCAAAGCATACAAAAGCACTTGGTGCTTATCTATCGCGCCTTTTACTTTCACACGATCCATTGTTGAGAAACCCTCCGCTCCCCCTGGTGTCGATTATTTAAAAGGATTATCAACTTGCGGAACCCATCAGAACGGAGGAGGCTTAAGGCTAGGAAACTCGATATATTGAAAAAACAACAAATGGACACTATGCAGGAAACCTAGAGGAGTGTCATCAGTGTGAAGTTTGAACTTATCAACTCACCGGGAATCGCCCATAATAGCTATTTCCTTTCCGATAAAGGCGAAGCATTCGTTATTGATCCACGACGAGATGCGAATATCTACCTTGAACTAGCGAAGAAAGCCTGTGCAGATATCATTTACATTTTTGAAACCCACCGCAACGAGGACTATACCATAGGCTCCTTAGAATTACAAAATCTCACAGGTGCAGAAATCGCACATAGTCGTCAAACCCCTTTCAGGTATGGGGAGCACAGAGTGAAAGATGGTGATATGTTTAAAATCAGCCGATTTCGAATTGACGCTATTCACACGCCTGGGCATACAAATGATAGTATCTGTTATTCCGTAACAGACACAGCGAATAGCAATAAGCCCTTTATGGTCTTCACAGGTGATACGCTATTTGTTGGTGATATTGGTCGAACTGATCTTCCTGGTCTTGATATTTGGAAGGAAATGACGGAGAAACAGTATCACAGCCTTCATGAGAAGCTTCTCCCTCTCGGTGATGATGTCATCATCTATCCCTCGCATGGTGCGGGATCAATTTGTGGTCACGCAATTAGTGACCGCAATTTCAGCACAATTGGATACGAACGTTACCACAATCCTGTCTTACAACTTGATGAAGATGCATTCATCGAACATATCATGAGTATCAAATTCCGCCGACCACCCTATTTCCTGAAAATGGAAGAATACAACCTAAACGGACCTCCCCTACTTCAGGATGCCCCAGTTACACGTGCTTTGACGGTTCCAGAATTTGAGAAGGCCATGGAGAAATCCAGTACAATTGTGGTGGACACACGGAATCCCGATGCCTATGCGGCGTCACATCTGCCAGGCTCATTGAGCATTTGGCTTAATGGATTATCGTACTACCCTGGCTGGGTGCTAACCTATGACCAAGAAATTCTCCTCGTATTAGAACGCACTGATGACATAGAAACAGCGATACCGTTTCTTTGGCGACTCGGTTTTGATAACATCATCGGGTACCTTTGCCCAGGGATTGACGCCTGGCGAAACAAAGGGAAACCAACAGAGCAAATTAGGGCTATCACAGCAACTCAGTTGAAAGAAAAACTCGAAAAGAATGAACTCTTTCTCATAGATGTTCGTGAAACCTACGAATGTGAAGCAGGATTCGTCGATGGCTCGAAATACATCTATGTCGGTGAACTCGCCAACCATGTCACTGAGCTTCCACGAGATAAACCCTTAGCTACAACGTGTGGTTGGGGAGGTCGCGGGAGCCTCGCTGCTAGTATTCTACGAAACCTTGGATTCACTGACGTTTCAAATACATTGGGAGGGCTGAACGCCTGGCATGCATTAGATTATCCCCTTGTGAAGGACTTATGCGTTGATTAATTCGGAACCTACATTTCCTTTCTAGGTTCAATTAGGGAATGAAATAGCCCCAGATAAAAGCCAGAATAGCTACAGCAGTAGTAACGACTAGTATTATTGGGAGCGCTTTTCGAAGAACCTGACCCTCTATGTCTTTTGCATCGATCACTGCTGCAGCGTTCTGCAACTTTGCTGGAGATAGGACGCTAGCGAGTCCACCACCAATTCCCGAACTAGCCCCAACTATCAAAGGTTGGGCATTAATTGCACTTGCAGTGAGCTGATGGTAGGGCTGAAACATAACGATAGTAGACGTTTCGCTACCACTCACAAAGCCACCCAGAAGACCCAGAAAGGCCGCAGTCAATGGGTAAAATGGTCCAAACGTGTTTGCCGTTACAGCAGAGAGGACAAACACCATGTTCCATGCATCAATTCGAATCCAAGATCCGTCAGAAGCGAGGACATTTCCCGAATAGATCATGATGTAGGCAAGGGCGAAAAAGATGGCTGCTGAGACGAAAGGTCGCCATACACGGCGAGCCCAAGTAGACATAGTATCTCGAACTTCTTGCCGAAACCTGGGGGTTTCCTTTTGAGATCGGGCATAAAGTGCGTCTATTAGAATCGTTAGAATGGTAGCAATGAGAACCCAAAAATATGCGTTCCAGAGAAATCGCGTATTTAACGTGATAATTCCAATTGTGATAGGAAAGGTCAGGACATTAAACAGTAGATTGTAAATATGTGGAACAAGGTTGACGATGAAACAGAAGATGATTAGAATCAGCCAAGGAGTCATTGCACGGAGCAGTCCCATCGATTGAATGACTGGCTGATCTTCTTCTGTGAGTATTGTTTTATCCACAAGGGGTAGTTTTCGAAGTTTGGAGTACAATATCATTGCAACAATGACGGCGAGTCCTGCAAAGATGTTGGTTAGCGTTGTAAAGCCAACCCAGATTAGATTACACAAGTAACAGACTAGACCAGCGACAATTCCGGTTACGAATGCCAGCAAAAGGGCTTCCCTGTTGAAGAGGAGTTTCCGACCCCCTGCTAACCAGAGCATGGCTAAGGCAATTCCTGTGGCAACAATAGGCATGTACAAGGAGAAGATATGTCCAGTCATATACAGTGGCTCTACGCCTGGATACCGTGTGGTCCAATAAGTGTCTGGGACCGTATCTGAAAAGACTAGTACTGGAATTCCGAGGAGCGCATACGTTGTGAGGGGATCATATCCTATCGAGGGTAACATTACTGCAACCAGCGGGGAGAAGCCCATGGCAAGCATTACGGGCGGAAGCATGCTAACAGGAGTTGCTCCCAACCCAACGAGAAAAAGTCCAAGTCCCACGTTAATGAGCATTATTTGAATTGCCTTCCTCCCCGACCCTAAGGTCTTGAAGAAAACTGTGATACGGGCAAGAGCTCCGGTTCGAACCATGTAGGTTATCATCAGGATTGAGGTGACAACCATAAGTGAAATAGGGAAGGATGCAACGATACCAGCGATGCTGGAGACAACGGCGATTAATGGATTAGTACCAAAGAAAAGAATTGAGATGAAAAATCCTAATCCAAAGGCGACCACTCCGACTTTGTCTGCAGACCACCGACGAACTGCCAACAAGAATAATGCAACGATGATAGGGAGTAGAATGAGCAGTGTCCCAAGAAGTGGCAGTGATGCAATTATTGTGGCGAAGACCATGATACTCATCCATTGCATTCTGGGAGATTGTAGTCACTCCCTTGAGAATTTCTCTTTAAAATTACTACTACAGGGTCAAGGTTTCTTAATCGGTGTCTGAAAAGCCCAATGTGTATTTAAGGAATGAATTGCAAAGCCTTCAATCACGTGATTACTATGCCTGATCAACCACAATGGTTACGCATACTAGACGTTTTACTTGGAATAATCGCCATCCTATTTGGTGCACTGTTATTTATTCTGCCCTCAGTCATCGTCGTCTATGGAATCGGGTTCATTCTCGGAGTTGGCCTTGTTATCCTTGGACTCTGGCAAATCATCAAAATTTTCCTTGCTCAGGATATCGAAATGAACGCTCGAATCATCAGCGTCATCATCGGCGTCATAATGATTATTTTCGGTGGATTATTCATTGTCGCTCCCTCGTTCTTCCCAACAATATTGGTTTTCATTCTTTCCAGTGCTATCCTAGTAGTAGGAATTTTCCTATTAGTGCAAAGTATCATGGGTAAAGAAATGAAGCAATGGATTCGAATTCTCTATCTCATCTTTGGTATTATTGCCATTGGAATCGCCATTCCAGCGTTTATCTTCCCAGCAACTTGGGGTCTCGACCTTGTTTCTATGGCTGTCTCAATCGCCCTAATCTTCTTCGGAATCCTCCGTCTATTGGTCGGAATTATCGGCGGATATACCTAGCATTCACTATCTATGTCTGTCAAACCTGATTGGAGACTGGACTCAGCTGAGTCTAGTCCGTTCACTCTTTTTGTAGTCTACAAACTCTCTCAAATCTATTGGAAACCTTTACTTTCCATAAAGAACAAAAGGATATGGAACGCCAATCCCACTAATTTATGAGACTCTCGGAGGTCGCTCGATATGACCGAAAAATTCGATATTATTATTGTTGGAGCTGGAATTTTAGGAGTCGCAAGTGCATATTATCTTCAGAAGAACAATCCTAACAAATCAATCCTTCTTATTGACAGTCTACCGGATGCTGGACAAGCCAACACAGCGATGAGTGCAGCCGCCATTCGAAACATGTTTTCCTCATCAACGAATCAGCTCCTCACCGATACTAGCATTAACTTTTTCCGACACATCCAAGAAGAGCTCAACTTCGACCTAACCCTCCATTTTTGCGGCTACCTCTGGCTCCTCAGCGAACGTCAGTTCAAAGAACAATCCGTCCAGACTTGGATGCAAAGAATGAAAGCCAACGATATTGCCTATCGAGTGATAGAAAAACAAGAACTCCAGAAACTCATTCCAGGACTAGTTACCGATTTCTCTGCGGATGAAGAAGCAGCCCTCATGAACCTGAACAATATCGACTACGCCCTATTCGGTGCTGAATGCGGCGTTCTAGACCCGAGCCTTCTTGTTCAATTCTACAAAGATGAATTTCTTAAAATCACCAAAGTCAAACCTCGATTTAACCTCCATGTGGAACAGCTTCTCCTTGAGGCTCAACCCTCTCTTGGATTACCCGGTGAACCACTCGTTTGGCAAAACAAACGAGTCACTGGTATCAAAACCAACGACGGAGAAATTCACGCCGATAAAGTCGTGGTTGCGGTGGGTCCATGGACCAACACCCTCTTAGATCCCGTCGGCATCCCAAGCTATGTGAAGGCTAAGAAACGTCAACTCTTCATGGTAGCTGCAAGTGACAATCAACCTCTCGAAGAAGTCCTTTTTGCAAAAGGGTTTAGTGATACTGGGTTCATCCCTTTTACAATTCTTCCTTCTGGAGGCGTTTACTTGCGAGGAGTTCCGGAAGAAAAGTCTTTCTGGATTGGTTGCGCGGATAAGGTGGGACGCACTTACAAATATGCCATGGAGGAAGATGATTACAATGCTGAACGAGTCTACTATGAACAAAGTATCTATCCTGTTTTGAGTAAATACTTCCCCGCTTTTAGTAATGCTCGACCGGGGAATATGTGGGCAGGGGACTATGCGTATTCGGTTGATGCTATTCCACTAGTGTATGAACATTCAGGGGTTCTCGTTGTAACTGGTGCCAGTGGTTCTGGAATCATGAAAGCTGATGCATTAGGACGAATTGCTGATGCATTATATCGCGGCGAGTCAGAGGCTGAACTGTATGGTGGTAAAAAGATGTCGGCAACCGCCCTCGGCCTCATTAATCGTGATGTTGATGTCGAGAATGTCCTAATTTAATATCCTCCAGATTGAATAGAACAAGACTTGAACAAATCCTGCAAAACCAAGGTGATTACATGGATGAGCTCATTCTTGTGCGTCATGGACAATCAGAACAACTCGTGCAGGGATTGACTGGGGGATGGACTAATACCCAGCTCACGGATCTTGGGAAAAAACAAGCTGAAAAAACAGGATATCGCTTACAATCCTTCGTTCAGAGTCGAACTCCTGTTCTATATGCAAGTGATTTGGACCGGGCAGTTGAAACGGCTCAAATCATTGGGAAAATTCTCGGGATTACGCCACTTTATGATGAGGCTTTAAGAGAGTTAAATTGGGGAATTGCAATTGACATGACTTTAGAAGCGGCTCAGAAGTTAGAATTGCCAAAGACCAAACCTCTGATTGATTGGGTCCCCTTTACTGGAGCTGAAAGTCGACGAATGCTCTATGAACGCCTTGCAGAGTTTCTCAGCGCAATTGATGAAAAACGGGACGAACTCGTAATCATAATTAGCCACGGGAATGCAATAAGATCCTGTATCTATTGGTGGCTTGAAATCCCTGTGACAAAGCAATCACAGTTTGACTTCGATATTAATACATGCAGCATTACTCATTTACGCATCAATGACTGGGAGGAAAAAACTCTCTCAGTGCTGAACAGTTCAGACCATCTCCTCCCATTGAAACCTGACAAATAGTTACAAGCATCTGAAATTGGTCATTCTGAGTGTATTTCGTTGTGCGTTACCGCAAGCTTTTTAGGAATCTCATCGGGTACGACCCTTTATCCTCTTTGAGGGTGAAAGATTGTGCGACGCCGAATCCTGAGTACCTCGTTTCTCATCCTTTTAGTGGCATTACCACTTTTACCACCCCTATTCGGGGCTCAACCAACAGCTCCTGCAGTGGTTTCTGGAGGTCCGGTTGTTCCTGCTGAAAATGACTTGAACGCCACGGATCCCATTATCGACTATGAATATTATACACCTGACACGCCATATGGGAACTCGTCGTTGCTTAATGTCACTGTAGAAGAAGTCGTTGCCTCGGATATCGGTGTATGTATAGAAGACGACCTGCTCCTTCATAAATTCGGTGTCTACTTTGATGAAAACAATTCCATCGTGTTTGAAGATGATCTCCAATACATTGATGGGACTGGTTGGGCAGTGCAAAATTATAGCCTATTTTCACAGAATCTCAATTACTCAGTCTATAAGGTCCGATGCCGGTTTGAACGCAATGCATCAGGAGATATCTGGTCTGAAACGACAGGCTGGTCCACAACCTTTGATTATCAACACTTCCTGACAATTGGAGATCCCGATTTCACATACATCGGAGATACATCAGATACGATTGACGTTTGGGTGGAATACATTGCCAGTACCGTATGGGGGACGCTTACTCAGGTCAGTAATAACACCCTTGGCTTTGAGGAAGCGGATGCACCCACCAATGTCACAGAATTCCATTTTGTACTTCAGTACAATATCATCTCAACATATTGGGAAGTAAATGAACTCAATATCTCCACGTTAATCCCCAATGAATCCTACAGGATTGTGGTGTCTGCCAATTACTCCATCCGCCTACCCCAACAATATGGAACAAGCGCAAAATCAGAAGCTTTTACTTTCAAGGGACCTTATATCCGGATTGCTAGACCCATTATCAATTACATTGGTCGTGACGTGCAGACTCTGAACATCACGGTTTCATGGGTATGGCATTCCATCTTTGGTAACCTCACTGATACAGACGTGAGCATCCAAAACTTTAGTATTTATCTCCTCGGGAATGCGACGCCGGCAGTCAACACTACCTTGAACTGGAATGGAGTCGGGAGTTACTGGTTTGTTGAAAATTTGAATATCAGCTATTACATT
>JBHLQC010000073.1:0-7588 GCA_048885185.1 Candidatus Odinarchaeota archaeon
GTAGAAAGGAGGTTTAACCAATGCGAAACGTCCACATTGAAAAACTCATAGTTCTCATCGAGTCTTCTCATCGAATCACCTCAAAAATTCGGACCTCATAGGAGTTCAATGGGATTTCTTGTGGACCTCGTTGGGCAAGTTGTTCACCTGTCCATAAATCTCGAAGAAGGGCTTTTTTGGCCACCCGGATTCTCGCTGATTGAGGTTGGCTAGTCGGGTTCGCTTGGAAAATGACGCGTGGTGCCCGAGTCCCCCAATATACCTCATCAATTGCGAAGTTTTGTACATCACCCACTGGTTCTATCTTCAACTGTTGTAGAATTTGGGTGGTAACATTCTCGGCTTCGGTTGCCTCATCCCGATAGGTGATTGGCGGAAGAGCTATCCCCAAGTAGATAAACGAACCTTTCCCATAGGACTTTATTGCCCCAGCAGGGCGTGTACCCACTCGCACTTGCTCATTTTCTACACTAAACGGATCATGCAGTCCAACTAAGGGGCGTCGTGTGCTTGGTGCTTGAAGACCCGCAGTGTCGCCTAAAATTGTGCATCCTCGCATATCAGTGCCAAGATATGGGATTTCAGGACCCAGAACGACTGAACCACCTCGTTCGACATATTCCAAAATCTTTTCCTGTAATTCTACTGACATAAAGTCAAAACTTGGGAGAAAAATCGCCTGAAAGCGACTGAGAGCGGGTCGATCCATATCCGTATCGCCAATTTGAAAGGGGGCCTTTGCTCGGGATAATCCCCAATAGAATGCCTCCCACATGGCAGGGTAGGCTTTTTGGATCGTTTCGGTGTAGCTGAAGGTTCGATTATTCAACAGTAATTCAGTGGGAATTCCCAGAAGCTGAGTTAACCAATTGGAGCTAGTGCAGAGCCCTGAAAGCCGTTCATATTCAAAATTCCGGAGAAGTAGAACTGGCACATTACGTTGCAATGTATGAAATTCTACTTCATGTAAAATTGAGAGTAGTTGTTTCAAGAAGGCAAATTGAGATTCATCAACGGTCCCGGTATTTGAAATTGGACTACCAAGCCAGCGATTACGCTCAACCAACATATGTGCATTGAATCCTCGAACTCCATGCATAATCGCGACAAGTAACGCAAATTCCTGATCGCTCCTATCAAGTGTTGGACCCCAAGGCCAGGTCCCCAATCCTCCTTCAGATAAGAATGGCAGACGGCTCACGGTGTTGAGATAGAGGATCCCACGTCGAATATCATCATATCGGGTTTTACCGAGATATAACCCTGCTCCCTGGACATCCAGTTCCCGTTCAGTTTTACCAACATTGAGAGGGAGTATGGGCAAGGTATTCCGGGAATTGTGATACGAGATAACACCTCGCACTCCTCGCGACCATAGCAGACTGGCAAGCACACTCAGAGCCAAACCTACATAATACTCCTGAAACTCCATCCAATCCAAGTATCGCGGTAACGCCTCGCGTTCTGTGGTAGCTAAGGCTCGCGGTGGCTCAATATCTGAGAAGTTACTGTACCGTGTCCGATATGCCCTATTAATCGCCCCAATCGAGGGATATTTTCCCTCCAAGAATTCATGGTACCAACGGAGAGCGTGAACTGAGTAATCAGCACTAAAAGGTCCATTCATAAACAATAGTGGCAATTCATTATCAATCTGGACGCCAACAATCGCACCACCTGGGGCTAGATGCCGGGCAAAAATGGGGCAGATGGCATCAAAAAACTTCGTAACTTCATCATAGAATTTTTCACTTGCGTAGCTGGGCATCGGAAACGGATTAGGGGTCGCAGGAATAATCACCCGGGTGCCAAAAGCTGACACTGCCTGGATTTCTGGATCATAGAGGATACGTTTCGGATATCCATAATAGTTCAGTTCAGCATTCACATTGGGGCCTGGTCGAACGGTTACATACAGTCCTTTTTCACGACAGAGGGTCAGAAACCCTTCGATATCTCGCTGTTTATCGGTGGTTCCAAAATCAAATAGTTCACTTGCAACTTCATGGAGGTTCCAAGGAACAGCAGTTGAAATGAACCGGAATCCCAAGGCATTGATGCGTTCTAAGACGCCTTCCCACTTATCCTTAGGAATTCGCCAATAATCAACGGATCCACTATACAAAGGAAGTTGTTGCCCTTCGACCTTGATACTGTTCCCCTCAAGTTTTAGCAATGGCTGAGCAATACGAGTAGATACCTCAGGTTCGCTACTATTCTGCTCCATTGCTTAACTCACCGTACCCACACCGGTCCATCTTGGGATTACGCTAGCCTTGTATGGTCCCGAACAAACAGACTGTACCTGCGCACATAGAAATAACTTACTCATCAAGGCGAATTCTACCCGTTACTTTGTGAAATCAAGTTTTTCGACAGGATCCGGATACATTTGTCCCGGTTTCATATATTCAATTTTCACCGGGGCTAGATGCAACAGTACGAACTTAGGATCATCTGCTGACTTGAAATACGTTGAGAAAAATGAGGTTGCCTTCGCCAACCGCTCACGGATCTTGGAGTCATTAACAATCTCTGCACGAGCACTGAAACGCACATACCCTCCACCTTCTTCAAACCGGAAGAGCCTTACAACTTCCACCTTCTCATTCTTCTTAATCTGAGCTACTTTTGCATCTTTCAATCCTGTTAAAACAAAGAGCTCTCCAGTATTTTCCACCAAGGTCACAGGACGAACACGGGGTTGGTTCCCTTCTGCTGTCGCCATGAATATGGTATTTTCTCCTCTCAACAATTCCTCGACTGTAGGAATTGACAATTACATCCCTCCTAGGGTTTCCAAGTTTGAGTGAACCCGTAAACCAGATCTATGGTAGCCATAATGTCCCGTAATTGGAGCAGTGAAATGGCTGAATGAATGTAACGACATGGAACTGACACAACCCCTGTCGGTACACCATGGCGGGTTTGGGAAATGGGTCCACCATCTGTACCACCTCCCAGAGGTTGTTTGATTTGATAGGTAATATTCTCTTTTTTCGCGACCTTCTCTAAAGTGGCTAGAACCTGCGGATGAACAATGAGGTTGCGATCCGCTACCGTAAGTGCCGGCCCTTGCCCTAGTTGAGTCGGCGATTTCTCCTTTGGAATACCCGGCATATCACCTGCAGACGTACACTCCAAGGCTATAGCAACATCAGGTTCAAGGGTGTAAGCACCTGTCCGCGCCCCACGACCGCCCACCTCTTCCGCTACAGCAAAATTCGCTGCCACTGTTGATTTATGATCACCAGCTTTTGCTAGCCGTCGAAGCACTTCAATGATAACCAGACAGCCCACTCGGTCATCAAAGGCTTTTCCTGACACCGTGTCACCTGGCATTTCGATGTAAGGTTGCCACACTGTCATCTGTGTGCCGATTCGTATTCCCATTTCTTCAACAGCTTCTTTTGAAAATACGCCAATGTCAACATAGAGATCCTCAATAGAGATCACTTTCTCACGTTGGGCAGCTGTCGTTAAGTGTGGGGGTGTGGCTCCAATAACTCCATAGACACGATTGGTTGGATCAGTACCAGCAGGGCGAAGTGCTACACGATGTCCTGGTAAAATTCTAGGGTCCCACCCTCCGATTGGAGTTAATCGGAGGAATCCATTATCGTGGACATATCGGACGATAAATCCGATTTCATCAACATGAGCATCAAGGAGAATCTTGGGATGCTCCTGCTTACCCTTACGCACTGCTAATAAATTACCCAAGGCATCAACCCAAACCTCATCAACAAGGTCTTCAACTTCCTTGCGAATAACCTCACGGGCTTCAGCCTCATATCCAGAGATTCCAATCGCTTCTGATAACTTTGGTAATACTTTCCGTAGTGAATCCTCAGACATCACAGTTCACCATGACCAGAATACGCACTCTAATTGGAGCAATGACGCCTATGTTGGATAAAAGACTAATGGCACAACCACTATCAAAATCAGAAAAGAATTCCATGAAATTGAGGAAAAGTTTAATTGCCCAGAAACAAAGCCTAAACACCAACAACACAAGGGGTCATGGCAGAAGGGCGGTCACCTAATGACAATGCACTCAGTCTTCATTTTCCTCCAATCGGGCGAAACACTCCTTTCTCACACCTCCCCTCTCGTAAAACTCGATCATACCCTCCTCACTGGGCTCCTCACAGCCATTCGCGAATTCGGTCAAGAAGCCATCGACGAAGAAATCGCCACCATTGGAGCTGGTGACTACCGCTTCCACTACGACGTCCTTGACCCCCTAATCACCGTCGGCCTCGCAGATGGAAATGCAGATGAACTCGAAGTCCAAGCGGTCCTTCACAGCCTCAATGTCCTCTTCTACAACCAATACGAACCCCAATTAAAAAACTGGAGTGGCGACGTCAAACCCTTCCAATCATTTCTCCCCGTCATCAACGAAGCTCTCAAAGCCCATAACGAGCGCTCTCAAGCAACCCGTCGCCGCATCACCTCAACCGAACTCATTCTTCACACCTTTGACGTCACCCTCGATGTTCTTCTCCTAAACATCCTGGTAGGTAGTGCAATCATCATCACTGGTGTGAAAAATAAAAAATTCGATGAACTCAGCCAAGCCATCGATCAAGTACTCCCCTTCACTGTCCCCAATATGCCGGGTATCTCTGATATTGAAACCGCCCAAGGCATCCTCGAGAGTCGCGAACAACAACGACTGAAACGTCCCACACTTCTTGGCGTTACCCAAGACGTTTACCGCACCCTCACTACTCCTGATAATCTCGAACGCCACCTCTTCATCAATCTCAGCAAAACTCCACCTGTCTACCTTGCCCCTCTGAACCAGCCCAGCATGGATCTCGCCAAACAAGCCCTCACTCTTACCGACGATCGAGTCCTCCAAGCCAAACTCTTGGAACTACAATTCGACACACTTCGCGCACAACTCACCAGCTTCACAGAATTCCGGCGAAGCGCCCAACACTTCACTTTAGAACACCTCCGCAGTCTTCTCCACTATGAATCGGAACGCTTCCGCCTTCTTGCCTATCTCTCCCAAGAATCTGTACTCACTCAGACTCCTGAAGCTGAACCCGAAGTAACTGAAGAACCTGAGGAAGACTAATCTCCTAATAAACGCCCATCCGAAGAGAAGGAAGAAGATGATTCCTCAGATTAAAACCTTTTTTTGCGTTTTTCCTAAGACTCATTCGTTCTGAGAATTGAACATGGCGCGCGCATGTTTGTTGCTCCTCATGACTTGGCTTTAATCGAAGCTTTTTGATAGTTTTGAATTGGAGCATTTTAATGTTCATTTTACATGAAAACATCCCGACTAAAATAGCAAATTCAAAAAATAACCAATATTTACCTTTTATCTGGAATTCTATTCCATGACATCCCATTTCAAAAGCTTTCGACTACCCAATCCTTGAGAGTGATAAGCTTTTCTAAAGCTGTTAGGCGCCCTTTCGAAGATAAGCGAAGCTTTATATGTCAAAAAATGAAGATGAATGAATATCAATGAAACTCAATGAAGGTCAATGAGCGATGGCAATCGACAAAGCAACAGCGTCTGGGAGGGCTCGACCGGACGACATTGCTAACTTCCAGGCACCAAGCATTGAGGAGCAACTCAAAGAAGCAATGCCCCTGGTAACAGCGACACTACGTGTCCGGATTGCCCGAACAATTGCACAACTACGCGAGGAAACAGCCCTAATGAAGAAACGGAAAGGAGTGAGGAATACGTGAGTGATAAAGTCAAAACCCTTCAACCAAAATTCCGGCTTGAACAGGTCTTCTCCCAACTCGACGCCAATGCGGTACTCGAGTTGATTACACCCACAGCACGAACCTTCACCTGTCAGCGCACAGGCCGACTCGTTGACGGTGGATACTGTGCCTTCTTCTGTTCACTCGGAAAAGAACAAGTAGCCTTCGATCCGTCCGCTGGCATTGATGTCACTTGCCCTTTCGCCAATAACAACTTCCTTGGGCGAATGGGTGACGGAGTCACAACGGATTCATGAATCAGAAAAGACTGGGAAGAAGCGGTTTACCAAAAATCGAGGTCAAGAATCAATACACGCCCTAACAATATGTGTGATGGTGACAGGGAATGTTCGCCTTTGATGAACGGCTAAAGAGCCTAGGTTGGTCAGATTTCCCCTTTCGAATTGACGTGATGCCAGAAATCTTTGCAGGTGAAAAACGCCTACTCAATCCATTAACCGTTCAATTGCGAACTGGAAACATCATTCTTATAGAGGGAGGGCGAGGAACTGGCAAATCCCATATCCTACGCTGGTTCAACGACTTTTTATCCACATCCAATAGACTGGTTCCCAGTTTAATTTCTGAACCCCTGGATTCAACGATTTTAAGAGACACATTGATGGACCTCTTAACAGATCAACTCATGGTTAAGACAAAAGTAATTCCTGATCGAGTTGATGAACTCGGTAAGAAAATCCGAACGTTCCACAAACAGACAAAGCAACGAATAGTGCTGTTAATTGATGATGGCCAGTCACTTGCGCTGACACGAGACGATTCAGATAAAGAAGAAAAGGAAAAACGAAAGACCGTTCGATGGTTACGGGTATTAAGCGACCTTCCTGCCGTCGTGGTTTATATTGCTGGATTAACAGGATTTTCGAAGGCGCTAACAACTATTTTTCCACCAATTGCTGAACGAGTCACACTTCAATTTTCATTGGAACAAGAAGGGTATCATGGAATTGAAGTGCTAAATGAAAACGAAACAGCACAACTAATCCGTCGACGCATAGAATATTTCGGTGGAAAGAGCATTACACCCTTCACCGAAGAAGCTCTTGAAGAAATCCATGTTCACACGCGAGGCTATCCTCGAAGCGTCCTTCGATTTTGTGAAAATATTCTCACCCTCGCCTTTCAGGATGACACACCTGCCGGGGATCGCATTACTCAGGATTTTGTTCGCTATGCAATGAAACACCGACCGAGTCCTCCGCCTACCACTTCGTTAATTCCTAGTGCGATCGATGAAACACGGTTTATTGAAACAGGTCCTGCTGAAGGTGATGAGTGGTTTGAAGAATTCGATGAACTGACCGCCACTCAGCGAGAGATTCTGGGGCTTGCAAAGGATATGAAATGTATCACCTCAGCGATTGTCGCAGAGGAGGTTGGGATTACCAAGGGAACAGCATCGAATGAATTGAAGAAACTTCATGATCGCGAAAAGCTTCAGCGTCGGAAGGGCTATCGTGGGTTTGAATACCTCCCACGATGACCCAATAACGCCCATTTCAAAGATTTTTCAAGATTATCCGTGTGAGCTTTTTAGATACTAAGCTTTAAGTGACACTTCTACTGCATTTAACATAGAAAACTCTTAGACACGGGGCCCACGCATGTCACACGACGCCTTCGATTATCTTTTCAAAGTAGTGCTAGTGGGTGATGCTGAAGTTGGGAAAACCAGCCTTACAACGCGTTTCGCCTATGGTACATTTACCGATGGTTATATCTCAACCTTGGGCGTTGACTTCATAGTTAAATCCATCCCTGTAAACAATTATGTAGTGAAACTACAGGCCTGGGATACCGCTGGACAAGAACGGTACTCTGG
>JBHLQC010000074.1:0-7535 GCA_048885185.1 Candidatus Odinarchaeota archaeon
CAACTCCAAGCTTCAGACTTGTCAGGAATTGACCATTGGACACTTAACGATACCATCCACTTTTCAATAAGCAGTACCGGTCGAATCACCAGCATTGGGACTCTCTCCCCCGGGCGGTATGGACTAATAATTTCAGTATATGATCAATATGACAATCAGATTAGTGCAACTATCACCATAACTATGAATGAGGAAACTACGACAACACCTGAACCACCGCCACCTCCTGGAATCCCTGGCTTTCCTGCTTTAGCAATTATTCTTGGGTTTCTCATTTCGATAGGAGTTAGTATAGTTTACCGTCGTCGCAGCAAACTAAAATGAACCTTTTGTATTGCAAAGGTTATCATCTATCCGTGACACTCCGTAAAAATCATAAAGTCGTTTGCTTTCATCTAAATTGGGAGGCGCGACGATTCGGTGGCAACCATTTCACGCCGATTTGAACTCAATCCAGAATACACACCCCGAGGAGACCAACCCAAAGCTATTCAGCGCCTCATCGAGGGGTACAAGCAAGATAAAAAACAGCAAACCCTCCTTGGCGTCACTGGATCGGGAAAAACCTTCTCCGTGGCCTCAATCGTAGCCGCTCTCCAAAAGCCAACTCTTGTTATTGCCCCCAACAAGACGTTAGCGGCACAACTCACCAGTATGTTCCGGGAATATTTCCCCAACAATGCCGTTGAGTATTACACCTCATATTATGATTACTTTCAGCCAGAAGCGTACATGCCCACTTCGGATACCTACATCGAAAAAGATGCCTCCATCAACGAAGAAGTCGAACGCATGCGTCTATCCGCAGTTGCATCCTTGGCAGTACGCAGAGATGTCCTCATTGTAGCAACTGTTTCCTGCATTTACGGAATTGGCGCTCCAGGGTCCTACCGGAATCTCGTCGTTGAGCTCGAAAAGGGTCAAGAAATCCCACGTGATGAACTCTTCGCCCGACTAGTTCATATCAACTACGATCGCAACGACTTCGATTTCCGTCGCGGAACCTTCCGCGTTCGTGGCGATGTCATTGAAGTGTTTCCTGCATATGCAAACCATCCCATTCGCCTCGAAACCTTTGGCGAAACCATTGAACGCATCACTGACATCGCTCCCATCAAAGGTTCAGTCCTTTATGAACGGGATAAGGTCAAAATCTTCCCTGCAAAACAGTTCACAACCGACCAAGCGGTGTTACCTGATATCTTAGATGCAATTGAGGACGAACTGGAAGAACGCCTTAAAGAACTCGAGGCAAATGAAAAGATACTGGAAGCCGATCGCCTAAAACGCCGTGTAAAATATGATATTGAAATGATGCGGTCAGTCGGCTGGACCGGGGGAATCGAAAACTATTCAAGGTATTTTGATGGACGCAAATCAGGTCAAAAGCCCTACTGTCTACTCGATCATTTCCCCGAAGATTTTCTTCTTGTCATAGATGAATCTCATATAACTGTTCCTCAAATTGGAGGAATGTATCATGGGGATTTATCTCGGAAACGGAACCTTGTTGATTTCGGCTTCCGGCTCCCCTCTGCATATGATAATCGCCCCTTAACCTTTGAAGAATTCGAACCTTACATGCAGACAGTGCTTTATACATCGGCTACACCTGCGAAATATGAACGGGAACATTCCGGTCAGATAGTAGAACAGATCATCCGACCGACTGGGCTTGTCGATCCCAAAATCATTGTACGCCCCACGGAAGGTCAGGTAGAAGATTTACTGAGTGAAATTCGGGACCGGGCTAAGAAAGAAGAACGCATCTTAGTAACAACATTGACAAAACGTATGGCAGAAGACCTGGCTGATTACATGGTGCATGCAGGAATCAAAGCGGAATATCTCCACTCCGAAGTTGGTACCCTTGAACGAGTGGAAGTACTCCGGGATCTTCGTCGAGGAAAACATGATGTTGTGGTGGGCATCAACCTGCTCCGGGAAGGGCTAGACTTACCTGAAGTTTCCCTCGTTGCCATTTTGGACGCTGACAAAGAAGGGTTTCTTCGCTCTGATACTAGTCTTATCCAAATCATGGGTCGGGCTAGTCGGAATGTTAACGGCACGGTAATTCTCTATGCAGATCGGATGACTGACTCCATGGAACGGGCGATTACTGAGAACAACCGGCGTCGAAAAATGCAAATCCAATTCAACAAAGAACATGGAATAACACCGACTACTATCGTAAAATCCATCACTGATATCGCAGAAGGGGTTGAACGAGTAGCTGCTGAATCACGGACTGCAGTCCGAGTACCCAAGAACTGGCGAACAGCCAATGAAAGCGATTTAGCACTTCTTATCGTTGAACTACGCGAAGAGATGTTACAATCTGCTGAAGAACTGGACTTTGAACGTGCCGCTGAGTTACGGGATCTCATAAATGAAATTGAAGCCTATATGGGATTACAAACACAGCCAGATCGAAGGCGGTCCTAGTCTAAATTACTTTCACTCCACTCCCCCTCTTGCTTATATGATTAAACGGACAGCACACTACCGCAACACTGAAAACACCCCTCAACTCAACAGCGGAGCTGCCAGTTCAATGAATCTGGAGTGGGTGCAAAACCGCAACTCTTATGGCAGTCTTTGCCATCGGAGCGGTGGAAGATAGGTGACAAACGGGTGAGCGACGACAAGTACATCACAGTCAAAGGTGCCCGCGTCCACAACCTGAAGAACATCACCGTAAAGATTCCGCGGGACAAATACGTAGTCATTACTGGGCTCTCCGGGTCTGGTAAATCCTCCTTAGCCTTTGACACCCTTTTTGCAGAGGGTCAGCGTCGCTATGTTGAATCCCTCTCGGCTTATGCTAGGCAATTCTTGGGGCGTATGGACAAACCTGATGTTGATTCTATTGAAGGATTGAGCCCAGCAATTTCAATTGATCAACGGTCAGCAGGTGGCAATCCTCGTTCCACAGTGGGCACCACCACTGAAGTTTATGATTATATGCGACTGCTTTGGGCGCGTATTGGTATCCCTCATTGCCATCAATGTGGACGACGTATCACACCTCAATCAGCGCAATCCATTGTCAAACAGATTATGGAGTTCGAAGAAGGGAAACGAGTACGCATTCTTTCTCCCGTTATACGAGGGCGTAAAGGCACTTACAAGGCGCTTTTTAAGAAATTACAAGGCGAAGGATTCGTCCGTGTCCGAGTAGATGGAGAAGAGCACCGACTCGATAAAGATGAAATTGAACTCGACCGCTACAAACAACACACCATTGAAATCATCGTAGACCGATTGGTGTTAAAACCGTCGGTGGAGCACCGACTTACACAATCGGTGGAGACGGCTCTGGAATTCGGTAAAGGTTTGGTCACGATCGATGTGCAAGGTGATCAAGAATACCTATTCAGTGAATCTGCTGGGTGTCCAGTGTGTGGTATCAGTTTTCCTGACCTTGCTCCACGGCTTTTCAGCTTCAACTCTCCATATGGTGCTTGTCCAACCTGTAAGGGGTTGGGATACACACTCGAAGTAGACCCGGATCTCGTTGTCCCCGATGCCACAAAGTCTGTTCTTGAAGGAGCCCTCGCATGCTATGCCCTGCCAGTCAAAGGTTGGCGTCTGCGAAGCCTTACCAGCATCGCAAATCACTACGGGTTTAGTCTTGATACGCCCTTCCAAGACTTAACGCCTGAGCATCAAAACATCTTACTCTATGGTTCAGGTAGTGAAGAGATCCGATTCGAACATCGGGGCGTCACTTCCTCAGGTCGGAAGTGGGAATGGATAAGTGAGAAGCCCACGATGGGAGCTATTCCTGGTCTGAAACATCGTTACAAGTATACTAGCTCAGAGTTTATCCGGGAACAGATTACACACTTTATGGCCCAACTTCCGTGTCCTGTGTGTGAAGGACGTCGGCTCCGCCCTGAAGCCCTAGCAGTTACCATTCAGAATCTTAGCATCGATTACGTAACCAACCTTTCCATCAATGAGACCCTTGCATTTTTTACGAATTTAAAGCTCACGAAAAAAGAAACCACTATCGCCCGGCAAACCCTTCGTGAAATCAATCAGCGTCTCCAATTCCTCTCTTCTGTTGGTCTGGATTACCTTACTCTCAATCGCCTTTCTGCTACTCTTGCTGGTGGAGAAGCGCAGCGAGTTCGATTGGCCACACAAATTGGGTCACGACTGGTTGGAGTGACCTACATACTTGACGAACCCAGTATTGGACTCCATATGCGGGATAACGAACGGTTGCTCTCAATGCTCCTCGAATTAAGGGATCTAGGCAACACGGTGATCGTTGTCGAACATGATGAAGGGTTCATTCGAGCCGCTGATTGGGTCATTGACCTTGGTCCCGGAGCAGGGATTCATGGTGGTCAAGTGGTAGCTGAGGGCACAGTTCCAGACATTGAAAGAAATCAAAAATCAATCACAGGCCAGTATCTTCGTGGAGATAAAGTCATTTCCGTACCTCCCACCAGACGACTCGGAAATGGAGCGAGTCTCCAGATAAAGAGAGCGAGCCATCGTAACCTGAAGAACATCAACGTCACATTTCCTTTGGGTACATTCATTTGCATTACAGGGGTCTCAGGTTCCGGGAAAAGTACGCTTATCACGGATACACTCTATCCAGGGATAATTTGGCAGTTTAGACGACGTCGTCGACGTCAATCTGACGCGATTCTCACCAGTCAGCTTCACAAACCAGGTCCTTTCAAGTCACTCACGGGTGTGGAGTTGATTGATAAAGTCATCTTAGTGGACCAATCCCCTATTGGTCGGACACCTCGATCCAATCCTGCAACTTACACAAAAGTGTTCGATCCAATTCGTCAACTCTTTTCGTTGACACAGGAAGCTCGAAAACGTGGGTATAACCCTGGACGATTTAGTTTCAACGTGAAAGGCGGACGATGCGAAGCCTGTCGCGGTGCTGGAGTTATTCGTATCGAAATGCAATTTCTTCCCGATGTCTATGTAGTCTGTGATGAATGCAATGGAAAACGCTTCAACAAAGAAACACTCCAAGTCCGTTATAAAGGAAAAACGATCTATGAAATCCTCCGCATGACTGTAGACGAAGCTGCGGAATTCTTCGAAAACATTCCCAAGATTGCCCGAATCCTCGGAACATTACAAGCTGTAGGTTTAGGTTACATGGAATTAGGACAACCCTCACCCACACTGAGTGGAGGTGAAGCTCAGCGTATCAAACTGAGCCGCGAACTAGGTAAACGAAGCACCACCCAAACCCTTTACATCCTTGACGAACCTACAACAGGATTACACCTAGCTGACGTCCAGAAGCTCTTAGATGTGCTTAACCATCTGGTTGACGCTGGCAACACGGTAATTGTGATCGAACATCAACCTGATGTAATCAAGGGAGCAGATTACATCATCGATCTCGGTCCAGAGGGTGGAGACCAGGGTGGATATGTAGTAGCGCAAGGAACACCAGAACAGGTGGCTCAAGAGCAGAAGTCATTCACAGGAGCCGTCTTGCGTGAAGCGCTAGCACCGAAATCTGAACACGATGAAGAGCCCTCAGGCCGTGTAAAGATACTCTCACGGTAAGAGCGAACCGTTCTTCAATACTAATTATACCATTAATAGACACATCTATTACGATTGTGTGACTGGGTCATGAATCTTGAACAGGAATTGAGAGATTTACCCGACGAACCGGGTGTCTACTTACTTTACGATGAGCATGACACCGTCATCTATGTTGGAAAAGCCCGGTCCTTGAAGAAACGTGTTCCTGCTCATTTTCGTGGTCTTGGTAAAGGGAATGTCTTTTCACCAATTGGTCAGGAAGTCACCGAACTCGAATACATGGTCACTGCCAATGAATCCGAAGCCCTCGTCCTCGAAGATAACATGATCAAACGGTACAAGCCCCGCTACAACATTCGATTAAAAGATGACAAAAGCTTCCCATATGTTCGCATTACACTCGCTGATGAATTTCCCCGCGTCGAGAAGACACGAACCCTCGTCCAAGACGGAAGTCGCTATATAGGTCCCTACTCTAATGTCAAAGCCTTGGATGGATTTCTCAAATCCATTAATCGCGTCGTTCCTATAGCCACCTGTAAACCCACGATAGTAATTGGAAAACGCAAACGTCCCTGTCTCAAATATGATATTGGACGATGTCCTGCACCCTGCATGGGTAAAATCAGCAAAGAAGATTATGCCGAATTAGTAGATGAATACACGCTCCTCCTAACAGGACGCCATGACGAACTGGAAACACAACTCAAGGAGCGGATGGAAGCCACCTCTCAGGCGAAAGAGTACGAAAAAGCTGCACGATTCCGGGATCGCCTTCGGGCAGTTCAACGAGGTAAACAAGCTCAACGTGCAACGTTTTGGAATCAACTTCCTGGACACCGAGATGTCTTCGGGCTCGCCCGAGAAGGACCAGATGCGTTGGTACAGTTACTTGTGGTTCGAGAAGGACGTGTAGTGGGGCAACAACCCTTTCCTCTTAGTGCCCCCGGGGCTCTCCCCGACGATAGCGTACTTGAAGCCTTCCTCAAACAATACTATATCCGAGCCACCGAAATCCCACAAGAAGTGATTATCTCCGTCCCTATCCCAGATTCGAAGTTCTTGGAAGAATGGCTCAGTTCACGTCGCAGTAAATCAGAAAAAGTTCAAATCATTCATCCTACCCAAGATCCACTCCGTAGTCTCGTCGAGATGGCGAATGAAAATGCACAGTTTCACCTCCATCAGTTAATCGAACGCCTAGCTGCCGATGAAGGACGACGTCACCGTGCTTACCAGGAATTGATGGAACACCTAAAACTCACTGAGGAACCCGCTTACATTGAAGGGTTTGACATCTCGACCTTGCAAGGTGCAGCATCCGTTGGAGTGAGTGTCGCATTTCAAGATGGAATGCCCTATAAGAAAGCCTATCGCCGATTCAAGATTCGTGAGGTCCAAGGACAAGATGACTTTGCTATGATGCGAGAAGTCGTGGAACGCCGTTACCGACGCAAGCTCGCAGAAGAAACCCCCTTACCAAATCTCATCGTTATTGATGGCGGACGCGGTCAACTCGGTATGGCCCAAAAAGCCCTAGAGTCATTAGGTGTAGAGAAAATCCCAGTAATAGGAATAGCAAAAGCGGATCCGCCTGAAACCGATTCTATCTATGTGCCCTGGCAATCCACTCCCGTTAACATTCCTCCCGATAGTGAAGGATTACGTCTCGTGAAACGAGTCAGAGATGAGGCACACCGCTTTGCCATAAGCTATCATCGAAAACTCCGAAAAAGTCAAGGACTAAAATTAGTTCTCACTGAAATTCCAGGCGTAGGAAAGAAACGAGCAACAGAACTCCTCCAACACTTCGGAAGTTTGAAGAAGCTCTCTAAAGCAAGCACAGACGAAGTGGCAGCGGTGCCTGGAATTTCACAGGCACTTGCGGAACAAATTCTAGACTACCTCTCCACCCAAGACTATTGAACTCTAGTTTTACCAGCCCAGTCCGTTTATCGTAATTCAGAACAGGTAGATAGTAAAACTGAGGG
>JBHLQC010000075.1:0-7501 GCA_048885185.1 Candidatus Odinarchaeota archaeon
AAATCCTATAAACACCGCGATTTATTCACCCACCTAATGGCAAGAGACTTCTCGCCGACAAAGTTAAATTCAGACTGGCAAGAGTGAGTCTTAAGCGGGAATTGTGTTATCACCCATAAAGGTCTGAAAGAATACAAGGAGTACGAACAATTGTGAAAGTACTTGTGACAGGACCGCATCTTTCTGGAAAAAGTGCACTAATTCAAGGTTTAGCAAAGGGCAATGTCATTAACATTCAAGCAAATGGCACAACCGTCGGGCTTGACCATGGAGTTGCAGAGGCATTTAAGATTCCAATCCGATTGTTTGGGACACCGGGCCTGGCTCGATTTAAAGTCCTGCGTAGAATAATTTCAGAAGGTGCGGATGGTATTCTTTTTGTTGTGGATGCAAGTCACCCTGAAGGAGATGGAGAAGCACGTTATATTTGGACTGAGATTAGTGATTTGCTACCAAACGTGCCTTGTATTGTCGCAGCTAATAAGCAGGACTTGACTGATTCGCGAACGCCGGAAAGAATTCGCCATGACTTGAGTTTTATGGTTGGAGTTCCAGTAATTCCGATTAGTTGCAAAACTGACTATAATTTGGAAAAGCTCCTACCTGCCATGGTGATGCTCATCACCTATGAATGGAGTCCCATTTTACGAGTTTTTGGAGCAACCGGAGAAACTAGCTTCGCAGATTTAGCCAAGAGTCTCCGAATAAGTGAAACCAAAGTGCGGGGCTATCTGCGATGGTTTGAACTGCGGAAAATGGTAATTGCGGATTGGGATAAGAAAACAGCCTATGTCGCTCCAGGAATCGCTAAAATCCTTGCTCAACGGTAGCAAACTTAAAAGCTCTAACAGCTCATGCATGAAACTGGGTAGTAAGAATGACTGTTTCAGGTCCGGTTTGGAAAACGCTTCTGAAGGTTCTGAAGGAGCAAGGAGTTGTGCATCTTACATTAATTGACCCTGACCCCGTAAAGCAATCCGTTGATGCTGCTGGAAAGATTGCGAAACTTGCTGAAGCCGCTGGGACAAATGGAATAATGATTGGTGGATCTACTGCATTTGGGATAATTGATGAAACCATTCAAACTATCAAACAACAGGTGCAAATTCCCATCATCCTTTTTCCCGGTAATATTTCAGGGCTTTCACGCTTTGCTGATGCTGTTTTCTTCATGAGCCTCTTAAACTCACGAACCACCTACTGGATGATAGATGCCCAAACCCTTGCCGCCCGATTCATCAAAGGCTTCGACCTCGAACCGATATCAATGGCCTATCTCATTGTAGACCCTGGCGGAACAGCCGGGTTTGTTGGTGATGCCCGTTTAATTCCTAGAGACAAACCTGAAATCGCTCTTGGCTATTCGCTGGCTGCTCAGTATATAGGATTTCAACTCGTCTACCTTGAAGCGGGGTCAGGAGCAGAGAATGCGGTACCACACCCCACGGTTGAATTAGTATCCAGCAAATTAGATGTTCCTTTAGCTGTAGGAGGGGGAATGAACACTGCTGAACAAGCCGCGGCAACTGCTGCAGCGGGTGCTGACATTATCGTACAAGGCACAATCATTGAACGGACAATTTTGAAGGATAAGGGTAAGCTGCTTACGAAAACAATCGAAGCTATTCAACAAGCCAAAAAGAGATGATACTTGATTTAAGTGATTATTGTTTGATAATTGATATTTAACGAAAATTGCTTATTACTCTTCTTGGATTATTGTTAACTGAAACTCCTACGTCGTAAAATGACGTAGGTGATGCCTGCAATACCAGGTGCAACAATGAGGACCAAAACACCAATAATCCATCGAGTAAAAGGTGCAAGCAAAATTTGCGGAGATTCAGCTCCACGATACACGCTCTGACCGAGATACTCGCCCGTAAACGCATCACTGAACAGGTCCGCCACCAAAGACCCCCAAGCTCTGCTGTATAAATTTGCAACCCAACAAAGGCGTAACACCCACACAGTTGGTCTCGAATCCGGGGTTGATGGTACTTCGGTGAGTGTGAGCACCGGCGAACTAAGGCGGTACGCTGATGGATCCTCGAGCGTGTCCAACAGAAGTGAACTTGCGTCTCGTGCCGAAAGAATCATTCCGGTTTCCAACGCTGGTACTTCAATCCACGTATAACCGAAGTAGATTACATCACCGGTGACTAAATTCACACCAATGCGAATCCTATCATTGTAGATTTTTACTTGTTCTTCGTAGTGATGAAACCGAAACAAACTCGTAGGAACCTCATAGTAAGACTCATTCACGCCACCAAGGTATCGGGCGCTGACAGGAACCGAGAGATTATGGAAGGTCATAAAGGTCAACGCCAAGGACTGCGCCTCCTCGGTCGTAATTGTCGATGTAGCATTCTCATCAATAAGTCTTGCATATCTATTCTCGTAATCCAGAATTTTCCCTGTTACAGTATCAACGACAAGAGTAAAGTTGGAAAATATGAACAACCACCGAGGGGGAATTGGGTATCCAATACCCACATCTGAGGATACCAAAAAACTATTTTCTAGCTGTAGCGTGGTATTCGGAGGGAGATGTGGTTCGAGGAAGTCCTGAGCAATCATCAAAGCCTGCGCTTCACCCAGAGTCGTGCTGGGAAAGAAAAGCCTAATTAAAAGTGGGCGTTCACTAATGATTCGACCAGTACTCGTCTCATTTGACTGCCTGACTAGACTGGCAAATGGACTCTCTAAAGCGGGGACACCTGGAAGCCCATCAGTAGATTGAGTCGAAAGATTGTCAAGAACTATACTCGACCCTACCAGGCTCATAGCAAGGAGCACTCCAAAACCGACACAGGCGAATATCTTATATTGTGAAAGCTGATGCCACGTTTCTGGGAACATTATTCCTCTGCCGAAGAAAGTATCCTTTGCTGTGATATTAGTCTATCAATAGAACACGCTGTTCAACTAGTTGAACAGATGATTCAACTACCAGGGTGCCGATCGCCAAGTCCGCCATGCTTCATAAATAGAGCTGGCGAGTCCGAAAACTAATACCCCGATGAGCAGGACGGTTTCCATAGTTAGAACATGTGATCCGAAGATGACAAAGAAGACTAGGATTGTCGAAAAAAAGGCTACATAGAAGATTTGGCGGGGTAGTTGTAGGCGTCCGAACCCGATGAACATTTTCAGTGCATCAACACGTATGTTTCTGACGGCAACAGGACCTTCCCTTGTCTGTTGTACGAAGCCAGCCTGCTCAAGGTGATCAAGGTGATGACGAACGAGGCTTGGACTTGATAAACGTAATGCACGTTGAATATCCCGAATTCCTGTGGGGGTGCGTTGCCGAAGCAAATGCCAATAGATTCGAAGCGCCGTCCCTTGTAGGGATACTTCACCGCTATTTTCACGTGCTTTATTCAAATTTATCCATTCCACTGCCTTCATCAAATCATTTCTGCTATAGTTGAGTACGCTCCCTCCAATAAATGTAATAATTAACAATTTTTCTAGAGTGACTAGGCCGTTCTTCAATTTACTATGTTATGTGGCATGAAACACTTCAGAAATAGCCGTTAACTCCGTCTCACCCCCCACCTATCGGCGGGAATACAGCAACAACATCTCCATCAGCTAGTTTTGTCTTTAAGCCTTGTTGGAGCCTAACGTGTCGTCCATTTACAAGGACGTGAAAGTAGGATTTGAGAGTCCCGTCGGGTTCGAGGAGCATTTTAGTTAATTTGTCGCCAAATTGTTTGCCAAGTATGTCGATCGCTTCTTGAACATCTGTGGCTTCGAGTTCGGTTTCTCGGGTTCCGGTAAGGGCACGAAGACTGGTGAACATGCGAACGGTGACTTTGGGTTTTTTCGTCATTTGTATCAATTCACCCTATCCGCTAGTTTCGAAAGAGAGAGCACGATGGGGACAAATGCTGACACAAACCCCACAGCCATAACACAATTTTGAATTAACTTGGGCCTTTGTAGTCTCGGGATTGACGGTTATAGCCGAGTATGTACAGGACCTGCTACAGAGTCCACATCCCGAGCAAGCTTCTTCGTTTACTGTTGGTGGAAGACTTTCTATTCGAAGGGTTTCTGAGGGTAAGTGTTTGAGAGCTATCCCGCGAACATCTTCAGGAGATGTGTGGCCATGAGAGTCGAGAAATTCAGCGATTTCGGTAGCGATTCGTCCATAAACGGATTGTCCTTCGAGAATGGCGGCTGTGCATACTTGGACGGCGCTGGCTCCGACCATGAAGAATTCGATGGCATCAGCCCCTGTGCTCACACCGCCGACTCCGATGACAGGTTTTGTAGTACCGCGAGCAATATCGGCGACAGCGCGAATGGCAAGTGGTTTGATGGCAGGTCCTGAAAGCCAGCCGACGCCTCCTGGTCCTCCGAGAAGTGGTCGACCTGTTTCGATATCGATATGGAGGCAGGGACCTAGGGTGTTGATGGCGACAAATCCATCGACGTAGCGATCTACTGCTTTTGTGAAGACGGTTAAATCTTTGACATGTGGACTCATCTTCGCAAAAATGGGGAGATCTACAGATTCTTTCAGGGTTTTGGCCACATCGTTGAAGACTTTAGGGTCGGTTTCAATGTAGTGTGTACTGAATTCAATACCATCGACACCGGCTTTTTCGACAAGGGGAGCGAGTTGCTTCAGCTCATCGGGTGTGTAACCCATGGAAGCGATGAGAGCTAGCCCGGTTTCTTTTGCCCGGGGATATTCATGGTCCAGCCACTTCTGATAGTGTTTATCGCTCCATAGTTCATGGTTTAGTAATCCGTAGGCGCCACGGACTTGAATCCGTTCAAGATGGACGATTTGGTGTTGCATTGCCGTAGCTAGTAACCATTGGCTCTTTCCACGATCAAGCGTTTGCATGTTAGGACGGGGAACTTCTGCCGGTTTCACACTGATCGTCTTGGCCACTAATCCGCCAACACCTCCTCTAGCGGCTTCAGCTAGTGTCTCTCCATCACGACTGGTTGGTCCAGCAGCGGTTAAGACAGGGTTTCTGAGAGGAATTCCAGCAATGTCAACCGTCAAATCGACTGCCATTATTTTTCAACCACCTTTCCCATTTTTGCTAACTCATCTGCTACATCCTCTAAACCCACACGCTTCAATTCCGATCGTGTTGGAAGTCCATCGCGGGTCCAGTTTCGCACGTCGTAGTATTCATCGAGCATGGGATCTAAATCACATACTTGTCCTTTAGCAGGTCCTTCTGGAATCGGTTCCTCAGTGAACCGAGGATGTAGTTGTTCTTTTTCGCGTGTAACTCCTTCCCGCACATTGAATGCACGACGAAGGTTGCTAATCCGTTCTGCGACTAATCGGAGCTGTTTCAAATCACCGAATTCTTTGAACCCTGTAAGAGGTTCAAGCATTTCTGCAATGATATCAAAGTAATAGACAGGCGGCCACATGGTACCGTATTTACACAAGATAACGCTATCCACTAATACGTAGAGGTCTTCTTGATCTTTAATTAAATGCCCTTTGAAGGTTGTACTGTGTAAATCCATAACTTCAGATGCATGTTGTTCGCCAAATCTTTCAATTGCAACATCAGGGAAACCGAGTTCCTCATAGCAACTTAGACTCCGTAGATGATCTGCTCCTCGTACATTGGTTGCGTAAGTTAGTCCAACACTTTGTTGAGGTCTAGGATCCTGACCTGAGGCTTCCATGCCTTTAACATGAATAGCATATCGTTCAGCACCCTTTCCGATTTTCTGTGCAGCGCGTAGAGATCCTTCCGCCAGTAGATTACCGATACCTTCCCGGTGTGCGATTTTTTCAGTAAGGGCAATAATTGTCTTTTCATTCCCCCAAGAAAGATCGAGCCCATCAGCTTCCTTGGAGGAGATGAGACCGTGTTCTGCGGCTTCAAAAAGGAAAGCAATTGTGCAGCCGGTACTGATTGTATCTAAACCATACTCGTTACAAAGTTGGTTCAAGTAAAGGATGGATTCGAGGTTACTATTGAGACAATTACTACCAAAAGCCATAAGCGTCTCATATTCAGGACCGCCTGTGATGACTTGGTATGGTCCTGATTTGACTTCTGAAGTGAATTTACATTGAAGTGCACACCCAAAGCAGGCTTCACGACTCGTACGATATTTTTGGCGAATGGTTTCGGGTCCAATGGCATCAGCGTTAGCAAATACACCGGTCGTGTGGTTCTTAGTGGGTAGACGCCCAATCTCACCTATTGCTGTGACTAGATTCGTGGTACCATATTTACCGAGAGATTCCTCGTTCATTTCACCCCATTTTCCAGTGGTCATTTGTTCGTAGCCTTTGCGAGAGGCTGCCATGAACTTGCCAGGGTTGGCGACTTTGACTCCTCCAAACCCTCGAACAGCAACTGCTTTGAGGTTTTTACTACCCATCACAGCTCCTGCACCACCACGACCTGCAGCGCGGTAATACGAACCAATAATTGCTGCATAACGCACTCTCTTTTCTCCAGCTATTCCAATGGTCGCCACTTCGATGTCGTTATCTCCATTTTCTTCCCGAATTATATCGGTGGTTTCCATTGTGCCTCGTGTCCAAAGATGACCAGCGTCTCGGATGGAAATGTCACCATCGCGAATCATTAAATAGACTGGTTTGGGAGCTCGTCCTTGAATAACGACCACATCAAACCCTGCGTACTTGAGTTGAGGTCCCCAATGGCCACCACAGTGAGCTTCACCCCATAATCCAGTGAGGGGAGATTTGTAGGCAACCATAAATCGTCCGGAGGGTGAGAAGAATGCCCCCGTCACGGGTCCTACTCCGAATATGAGGGGATTTTCTGGGTCAAACGGATTAGTATTAGGTTTAACCCGGTCCCAAAGAATACGAGCGGCAAACCCAGTTCCACCTAGATATTGTCGCGCGAAATCAAGGTCTAAGGGTTTAATGTCTACCTTTGATTTGGTCAGGTCGACATCAGCGATGTGACCTGCATAACCATAGTAAGTATCTTCTTTACTCATTTCTTTGCACCTCCCGAGATCACATGAAGGAACTCTGCGGCTTTTTTCACACCTTTTTCTCGGAGCCGTTTTGTTAGGTCACTGGGCGTGATATACAATAAAGCCTCACGTGGACAAAATTGAGCGCACATTGCATAGCCTTCGCATAAATCACATTTGACGGTACGACCGTCTGCAGGATCAATGTGAATTCCACCAAAGGGGCAGGCCACTAAACACTGATGGCACCCAATGCAATTATCTTGATTGATACACACTGCATTGGTTTTGGCGTCACGGTAGATAGCTTCAGACGGGCAGCTTTCCATGCATAACGGAGTGTCGCAATGCTGACAAATTACTGGGATGTTAATGCCATGCTTTTCATCCCGAATTATTGTAAGTAAAGCTCTGGCGGGGTTGTATTCGTTGTTATGTCGAAAAGAACATACGAGAGTACAAATCCCGCAACCAGTGCATTTCTCTGGATCAACGACGAGAACTTTGTTACCTGATTGAGTCATGAGAACCACACGTC